>NZ_JBEPEQ010000003.1:0-134425 GCF_040300925.1 Micromonospora sp. NPDC000207 | reverse complement strand
CCGCTGTCGGGTTCGCCGCCGGGTCCGCCGACCGGCCCGCTGTCGGGTTCGACGGCGTCGAGGTGCCGGCGTCGAGCGCGTACGTCGTCGGTGCCGGATCGGCCACGAACTGGGCGACCTCCGGACCGGTCGAGCAGTACGCCACCCGGGCCGCGTAGTCGGCGTGGGGCCGGGCCGCCGCCTCGGCGACGGTCTCCAGGAAGGCCAGGGGCGAGTCGGCCAGCATCTCCAGGCGCAGTGCCCGCATACGGGCAGCGTCCGTCGGACGTATCCGATGGACGACGGCTCGGCGGCGATTCGTGCTGCCCGAAACGGTCGTCATGTGGGCATGCATACCGTAGCGACGCCTGCCGATGCACATCGGTCGGCGATCGGTGCCCTTTGCCCTTTTTGTGGTCGTGCGACTTTGTCACGCCTCGTGTACCGTGCGTTTTCGATCGCCTGTTTCGACAGTCATCGTCGACCCGGAATCGGTGGTCCAATGCTCGGCCGTGTCCACCGCGACCGAGGGCTTTCCAGCGCCGTGCAGAGTGAGGAAGTGCACCGTGGCACAGGGCACCGTGAAGTGGTTCAACGCCGAGAAGGGCTACGGCTTCATCGCCGTGGACGGCGGGCAGGACGTCTTCGTTCACTTCTCGGCCATCGAGATGGACGGCTACAAGGCGTTGGACGACGGGCAACGAGTCGAGTTCGAGATCGCGCAGGGGCAGAAGGGGCCGCAGGCCGAGCGGGTACGCGCCGTCTGATCGGGACCACCGGGGCCGGCACGCCCCCCGGTCGGCGGTGGAGATCTCACCCCATCCGCCTGAGGGGATGCGTGTCCGGCGTTCGCCGGGGAGGATCATGAGCCGTTCCAGCCGTTGCTGCTGAGGAGGCCTCATGACCGACCAACCGCCGCCCGGGCCGCCCAGCCCTCCGTTCGGCCACCCGGCCCCGGGGTCGGACCCGTACGGGCAGCCACCGGTCTCCGGCCAGCCGATGTACCCCGGTCAGCCCCCGTACCCCGGTCAGCCGTACCCGGGTCAGCAGTCGGGCCACCCGGGTCAGCCCCCGTACCCCGGTCAGCCGTACCCGGGGGCGGCATACCCCGGAACGGCGTACCCGGGTCAGTTTCCCCAAGGAGCGGGGTACGCGCCGTACCCGGGAGCGGTCCATCCCGGACCGGGGTATGGCTGGAACCCGAACGACCCGCTGGTGAACCCGCCCGGCGGCGAGTTGAGCGGCTGGTGGAGCCGGTGCATCGGGGTGGTCCGCCGGGGTTGGGTGGTGTTGCTGCCGCTGCTCCTGATCACCCAGGTCCTGCCGGCGATCATCATGTCGGTCCTGGTCCTCGCCCTCGGGCCGGCGCTCGGTCTGACGACCCCACAGGTGACGAGCGAGACGACGGCGCTGCCCGACGGCCTCCTGCGTGACATGAGCATCTTCGTCACGACCATCACCGCCTCCGCCATCCTCATCGGGCTCCTGCAGAGCGTGGGTTGGGCGGCGGGGACCTGGGTGATCACCCGGCAGGCGGTCGGTGAGTCGGTGACCCTCGGGTCGGCCCTGCGGTACGGACTGAGCCGGGCTCCCGGCCTGTGGGGCTGGACCCTCCTGGTCGGGCTGCTGGTCTTCGTCGGCATCTGCCTGTGCTTCCTGCCCGGCGTCTACCTCGCCGCCGCGTTGAGCCTGGCCGGTCCGGTCTACCTGTTCGAGCGGAGCAACCCGATCGGGCGCTCCTTCCAGATGTTCCACTCCTCCCGGTTCGGGATGCTGGTGGGTCGGCTGGCGTTGATGGCGGTGGTGGTGATCGGGATCCCCCTGACTGTCGACCTGTTCCGGCAGATCGGCATGCAGGCCTTCAGCGAGGCTCCGTTGGCCTGGCCGATCGCCTCGCCGGGGGAGGCGGTGGGGGCCCTGGTGGTCACCGCCGTGGCGTCGGTGTTGACCCTGCCCGCGTACCTGTTCCAGCAGGTCGCGCTGGTTGTCACCTATGCCGAGCAACGGATTCACGAGGGGCCGGTGGACAGCGCCCGACTCGCGGCTGAACTCGGGTGAGGGCAGGCATCGTGCTTGCACTCGGCAGGGGAGAGTGCTAAACAAGTCATTGGCACTCGCACACCGCGAGTGCCAATGGTCGGGGCGGTAGGGCCACGATCGTGCGCTGTCTCTGTGGATGGCGGACGGGACGTGGCCGGTCGTCGCGGGCTATCCGGCCCGGCCGACGGATGTCGTTGTCACGCGACGGCGACGTCCCAAGGTGCGTACACCAGGCGGCCCATCCGGGACACACACTCGGGTGGCCCGTGAGTGTCCAGGAGGACAACGCCGTATGGCCAAGATTATCGCCTTCGACGAAGAGGCTCGCCGCGGTCTCGAGCGGGGCATGAACCAGCTCGCCGACGCCGTAAAGGTGACCCTCGGCCCCAAGGGCCGCAACGTCGTGCTCGAGAAGAAGTGGGGTGCCCCCACCATCACCAACGATGGTGTGAGCATCGCCAAGGAGATCGAGCTCGAGGACCCGTACGAGAAGATCGGCGCCGAGCTGGTCAAGGAGGTCGCGAAGAAGACCGACGACGTCGCCGGTGACGGCACGACGACGGCGACCGTCCTGGCCCAGGCCCTCGTCCGCGAGGGTCTGCGCAACGTGGCCGCCGGTGCCAACCCGATGGCCCTCAAGCGGGGCATCGAGGCTGCGGTCGCCAACGTCTCGGAGGAGCTGTCCAAGCTCGCCAAGGACGTCGAGACCAAGGAGCAGATCGCCTCCACCGCCTCCATCTCCGCTGGTGACACCAGCGTCGGCGAGATCATCGCCGAGGCGATGGACAAGGTCGGCAAGGAAGGCGTCATCACCGTCGAGGAGAGCAACACCTTCGGGCTGGAGCTGGAGCTCACCGAGGGTATGCGCTTCGACAAGGGCTACATCTCGGCCTACTTCATGACCGACCCGGAGCGTATGGAGGCCGTCTTCGACGACCCGTACATCCTGATCGCGAACAGCAAGATCTCCTCGGTCAAGGACCTGCTCCCGATCCTGGAGAAGGTCATGCAGTCGGGCAAGCCGCTGCTGATCATCGCCGAGGACCTGGAGGGCGAGGCCCTAGCCACCCTGGTGGTCAACAAGGTCCGTGGCACCTTCAAGTCGGTCGCCGTCAAGGCGCCGGGCTTCGGTGACCGCCGCAAGGCCATGCTGACCGACATCGCCATCCTCACCGGTGGCCAGGTCATCAGCGAGGAGGTCGGCCTCAAGCTGGACGCCGCCGACGTCGAGATGCTGGGCCGCGCCCGCAAGGTCGTGGTGACCAAGGACGAGACCACCATCGTCGACGGTGCCGGCGACGCCGACCAGATCCAGGGCCGGGTGAACCAGATCCGGGCCGAGATCGACAAGAGCGACTCCGACTACGACCGGGAGAAGCTGCAGGAGCGGCTGGCCAAGCTGGCCGGTGGCGTTGCGGTGATCAAGGTCGGCGCGGCCACCGAGGTCGAGCTGAAGGAGCGCAAGCACCGCATCGAGGACGCCGTCCGCAACGCGAAGGCCGCCGTCGAGGAGGGCATCGTCCCGGGTGGTGGCGTCGCGCTGGTGCAGGCCGGCAAGAGCGCCTTCGACAAGCTGGACCTGACCGGCGACGAGGCCACCGGGGCCCAGATCGTCAAGATCGCCCTGGACGCCCCGCTGCGGCAGATCGCCGTCAACGCGGGCCTTGAGGGTGGCGTGGTCGTCGAGCGCGTCCGCAACCTCGACGCCGGGCACGGCCTCAACGCCGCCTCCGGTGAGTACGTCGACCTGCTGGCCGCGGGCATCATCGACCCGGCCAAGGTGACGCGCTCGGCGCTGCAGAACGCGTCGTCGATCGCCGCGCTCTTCCTCACCACCGAGGCCGTCGTGGCGGACAAGCCGGAGAAGAACCCGGCCGCCCCGGCTGCTCCGGGTGGCGGGGAGATGGACTTCTGAGTCCAGCTTCACCAACGCCGAACGGGGCGGGCCGCTGACGCGGTCCGCCCCGTTCCGTCTCCAGCGGTACAGGGGGCGGCGTGCCCAGGTGGCGGGTGACACCGCGTCCCGGAGCCGTCGCCAGCACCAACCCGCGCGGGTCAGCCTCGGGCGGCCCGGACGGCGGCGTACGCGTCGACCAGACCGGCACCGGTGATGGCGGCGTCCCCACCGCACCGGTCCGCCCGGTCCCCGGAACGGTAGGTCGGCTGGGCGGGGGTGGCGGTCTCCCGCAGGATCTGCCGAGTCCGGTCCAGATCACCGACCAGACCCGGGTTCGCCGACCACATCAACGCCACCACCCCGGCGACCTGCGGAGCCGCCATCGAGGTGCCGTCCAGGGAGGCGTACCCCCCGCCGGGCATCGCGGAGAGCACCCCCGCGCCCGGCGCGACCAGATCCGGTTTGGCCTGCCCGTCCGCCGCAGCTCCGCGGCTGGAGAAGAGGGTCACCCGGCGTTGCCGGTCCACCGCCCCGACCGTGAACACGTCCGGGTACGGCGCCGGGGGGTCCTGGATCGAGCCACAGAACGGGCCGGTGTTGCCGGCGGCGGCGACCACGAGGATCCCCGCCGCCTCCAGCGCTGCGGTGGCCGGCTGGAGGACCCCCGGGTCACAGCCCTCGATCGGCGGGCAGCCCCACGAGTTGGTCAGCACCTCCGGGGCGCGTTCGGGCCGACCGTCGGTGAACGGGTCCCCGCCGGCGGGGAAGGGGGCCAGCATGAACTGGAGACAGTCCAGGTAGAGACCGGGGCTGCCCAGGTTCCGGTCGAGGTTGATGCAGCCGGTCCACTGGGCGTCGGGGGCCACCCCGATGCCGTTGCGGCCGACAGCGCTGCCCAGCGTGTGGGTGCCGTGTCCACTGCGGTCGGTCGGGGTACGCGTGCCGTTCCACGGGTCGTACCAGGAGTCCGTCCCGCCCCGGAACCCGTCGGTGAGGGTCGGGTGGGCGACGTCCACCCCGGAGTCCGAGCTGCCCACCACCACCCCCGCCCCGGTCACCCCGAACTCCGACCAGACCCGGTCGGCGCCGATCAGGGACACGTTCCAGGCCGGGCCGGTGGGTGGCGGCTCGTCGCCCCGGGAGGCGGCGGCGGGAACGGGTACCGGCCGCAGACGCTGACTCACTAGGACCCTTGACACCTCGGGACGGCGGGACAACCAGGCCCGCACCCCCGGGCCGCCGTCGGTCTCGATCGCGTTGACCAGGTAGTAGGGCGTGTGGGTCAGCCGCAGCCGGGTCAGCTCCCGGCGCAGCCCCGACTGGGTACGGTCGGCAGTGGCGAGCAGCCGCCGGTGGACCTCGGCGGCGCGGGCGTCCCGGCCGGCCCGACCGGGCACCCCGCCCGCGATGCCGGTCAGGTCGGCCTGCTCGCGGAGGACCACAAGGAGTCGTTCGCCGTGCAGGCCGGGCTGACCCAGGCCGACACCGACCACAGCGACCCCGGCCAGCACGGCGACGGCGGTCACCCCCGCCACCCGCCGGTCCGGCGTGAACCCGCATGCCCTACCGAACGCGACGCCGTACCCGAGGGCGAGCAGCAGTGCGACGACGAGCCCGGCGGCGGTCGCCGTCGCGACCCAGAACGGGACGTCCCGGCCGTCGGCCAACAGCAGGGTGACCTCCTCCGGGTCGGTGAAGGCCAGCGGGCCCAGCACGACGAGCCCGACCAGCCAGCGGGTCGGGGCCCGGTCGGCAGTCCGACCGGTACGCCACGCCACCGCCCAGAGCGCGGCCAGGACGAACCCGGTCGGCGGGAGCGTCCACAGCGCCGGTAGCTGGGCACCGGACTGGCCGGTCCCCGCCCCGACCACCAGGAGGGTGACCCCGGCGACCAGGCCACCGACGAGCAGCAGCCGGGCCGGTCGGGGCGGGGTGCCGACTGTGAAGCGTTCCCACAGGGCCGGGGCCAGCAGCACCCCGGCCAGGGTGCCAACGGCCGCCGCCGCCGCGACGGCGAGCAGGGTCTCCAGCAACCCGCCGAGCGCCCCCACCCAGATCCAGGGCAGCAGCAGCAGGAGCCCGGCCGCGACCGCGAGCAGGGTCACCGCCGTCGGCCGCCGTCCCCTCTGCCCGGTCGCGGTGTCGGCCGGGTGCGGTGGCGCGGCCGGGTGCGGTGGTGGGGCGGGGTCGGTCCGGCGGGCTCGGTGCAGCAGCCGCCCCAGGGCCCACGCCGCCAGGGCGGCGGTGACGGCCAGGGCGGCCAGATACGCCTCGTGGTGCACCGGGGGGATCGCCCGGAGCAGGACCAGCCCGCCGAGGGCGAAGGCCGCGCCGACCCAGGCCCACCCGGTGACCCGGACCGCCGCCGACCGGGGGACCAGGCCGAGCAGCAGCGCGGGGGTGCCGAGCAGGACGACGCTCGTCACGGCGATCCCGGGCCAGAGGAGCACCACCCGGTGCAGGCCGGTGGCGAGCAGCAGTTGGTCGACCAGCCAGCCGGCCGCCTGGCTGAACGTGACGAACCCGACTGTCCAGAGCCCCACCAGCACCGCCGCCACCACCGCCCAGGGGCTCGGGGGGCGTGCCGGGGCCGGCGTCGACCCGGGTGGCCACACCCCCGGGTGACCAGGGAATCCACCGGGTCCGGGACCGTACGGGCCCGGCACTGGTGCGCCTGCGGTTGGGGGGTGACCGGCCGCCATGTCCTGACAGTACGGGCAGGGCGGCACATGCCGCCCCGGGGTCACGGCGTTACGGTGGACGGGTGCGTGACCCCAACGTCTCCCGCGCCCTCGCCGGTCAGCTCTCCCCTGCCCGCCGCGCCACCGACCTGCGCCGTCTCCGGGCGGAACGGTTCGACGTGCTCGTCATCGGTGGTGGTGTCACCGGGGCCGGTGCCGCCCTGGACGCCGCCTCCCGGGGGTTGAAGGTCGCGCTGGTCGAGGCCCGCGACCACGCCGCCGGCACCTCCAGCCGGTCCAGCAAGTTGATCCACGGTGGCCTGCGCTACCTGGAGCAGTTGGAGTTCGGTCTGGTCCACGAGGCGCTCACCGAGCGGGGGCTGCTCGCCACCCGGTTGGCCCCGCACCTGGTCCGCCCGGTGCCGATCCTGGTCCCGCTCCCCGCCGGGCAGGGGGCGCGGAGCCTGCCCGCCCGGGCCTGGCGGCGGGCCTACTACGGCCTCGGGGTGGCCGCGTACGACACCTTCGCCGGGTTGGTCGGCGGAGGCCGGGGGATGCCGCTGCACCGGCACCTCACCCGGGAGGGGGCCCGACGGATCTTCCCCAGCCTGCGGACCGACGCCCTGGCCGGGGCGATCCGTTACCACGACGGGCAGGTCGACGACGCCCGGTTGGTGGTCACCCTGGCCCGCACGGCGGCCAGCATGGGTGCCACGGTGGTCACCAGCGCCCGCGCCGTCGGGCTGGTCCGGCAGGCCCGGGAGGTCACCGGGGTCCGGGTCCGTGACCTGGAGGCACCGCCCAACTCCCCGGACGCCGAGTTCGAGGTACGCGCCCGTACCGTCGTCGCGGCCACCGGGGTGTGGAGCGACGACATGTCGCGGATGCTCAACGACGTGGGGCTGCGCCCCGGGATCCGGGTCCGGGCGTCGAAGGGGGTACACCTGGTGGTGCCCCGTTCGGCGATCACCGGGGAGACCGGGCTGATCCTGCGGACCCCGACCTCGGTGCTCTTCGTGATCCCGTGGGGCGGGCACTGGATCATCGGCACCACCGACACCGACTGGCGGCTGGACCGCTCCCACCCGGCCGCCTCGGCCCGGGACATCGCGTACCTCCTCGACCAGGTCAACACGGTGTTGGAGCGGCCGTTGACCACAGACGACATCGAGGGGGTCTACGCCGGGCTGCGACCACTGCTGGCCGGCGAGGCCGACTCCACCTCGAAGCTCTCCCGGACCCACGCCGTCTTCGAGCCGATGCTCGGGCTGCTCCTGGTCGCCGGGGGCAAGTACACGACGTACCGGGTGATGGCCTCCGACGTGATCGACCGGGCCGCCCGGCGGCTCGGCGGGGTACGCCCCTCGCGCACCGCCGACCTGCCGCTGCTCGGTGCCGACGGGTACGCGGCGATGTGGCGGGACCGGGCCGACCTGGCCCGCCGACACCAGATGCCGGTCGGGGTGGTGGAACACCTGTTGGAGCGGTACGGCACCCTCGCCCTGGAACTGCTCGCCCTGATCGACGCCGACCCGCTGCTGGCCTCCCCGCTGGCCGGTGCCCCGGAGTACCTGGCCGCCGAGGTGACGTACGCGGCCCGGGCCGAGGGGGCGCTGCACCTGGAGGACGTGCTGACCCGGCGTACCCGGATCTCCTTCGAGACCGCCCACCGTGGCCTGGACTCCGCCGAGCACACCGCCGAGCTGATGGGCGCGGTGCTGGGCTGGGACGCCGCCACCAGGGACCGCGAGGTGGCCCACTACCGGGCCCGGGTCCTGGCGGAACGGCAGTCGCAGACCATGCCCGACGACGCCACCGCCGACGCGGCCCGGCTCGGGGCGCCCGACGTCCGTGGCTTCTCCGCCGACCGGGGCGGCGACGGCGACCCGGCGGAGGTCAACGCCGGCTGGTGACCCCCGGGGGTGCCGGCGAGGGCGAGACGGGGCGGCCCCGGTGGCTCTCCCCCCGGTGGGGCGGAGGGCTGCTTCGGATCGGCGTGACGTGCAGCCTGGCGACGACCGAGGTTGTGGTCGGATCGGGGAGGTGCCCGGTCGCCAGGTGGTCGGATCGGGTGGACTCCGAGGCGGGGACCCCCGGCCCGGAGGTGCGTCTGAGGCCGTTGATGTCTCTGTTGGAGTTTCGCGTCAACGCGTAACTTTGGGGCTTCATGCGCTGTGCGTTCAGGAATTCCCGCAGATCGTCCGCGGTGATCTTCGAAGGATGGTGGAGTTTCCGGTCGGTCGTCCTGAGCCATTGGCTGACCGTGTGGTGGGTGGGTTCCACCCCGGGCGTACTGTACGGGTTCTCCGCCGTCGGCGGCCACAGTTTCGCCAGGAATTCCTGGTATTCCTTGCCCACTGTCTCTTTCTTTTTCAGGCCGACGACCCTGCGGTTCTCCCAGACGAAACTGTAGTCGGGGGCGAGATTGTGTTCTTTGGCGAACTCGTCCAGGTTCTGTATGCGAAGGGACTGGGAGTCGTGTCTCCGTCGGCCCGTCACCATCAGCCACTCGGCGATGATCTCAGGGTCGGGAGGTGCCGTCGGGATCGCATAGGGGTGGTCTCCGGTGGGTCCGATCAGACCGGCCCTGAAGGTGAAGTACCTCTCCGCCATCTCCTCTGCCGGGGTGCGTTCCAGCCCCACGGGTCTGCTGCTCCAGTTCCGCACGATCCGATAGCTGCCGGGCTTCAGATTGTGGACGTGCAGGAACTCCCAGAGGTCTTTCTCGGTGATCTTCGAAGGACGGTGAAATTCTCGATCGGTCGTTCTGAGCCACTGGCTGACCGTGTGATGGGTGGGCTCCACCTGCGGCGTGCAGTAACAGTCGCCAGCAGCGGGCGGATCGAGGCCCGCAGTGAATTCGAGGTATACATCTGTGAGTAGCGTTTTGGGTCGCAGGCCGACTACCTTGTTTGCCTTCCCAACCAGTTCGTACGAGTCGGGCAGGATGCCGGTGGCCTCGGTGAAGGCTTCCAGGTCACCGACCTGGACCTCTCTTGGTCCGGGCTGCCGTAGGCGACCCGTGACTCTGCACCAGTCGCTGATCGTGACGTGGTCGGGCCGCACAGTGGGAAGCGTGTAGGCGTCAGGGTCGGGGGGCCGGATCAGGCCGGCCTCGAACTCCTCGAAAGTGGGCACGTCGTGGGTGACGTTCGGCAGGGGACGGGGTTCACGTCGACCGGGTGTCGACGCTGTGACTCAGAGCACCTTGCCGGGGTTGAGGAGGCCGGCCGGGTCGAGGGCGGACTTGATCGCCTGGTGCACCCGGACGCCGACCGGGCCGATCTCCTCGGCCAGCCAGTCCCGCTTGAGCAGCCCGACCCCGTGCTCGCCGGTGCAGGTGCCGCCCAGGGCGAGCCCGAGTCGCATGATCTCGTCGAAGGCCCGTCGGCCGCGCGCCACGCTGACCGGGTCGGCGCGGTCCACCACGATGTTGGGGTGCATGTTGCCGTCCCCGGCGTGCCCGACCACCCCGATCGGCACGTCGCACTCGACGGCGATCCGGGCCACCCCGTCCAGGAGCGCCGCCAGGGCCGCCCGGGGTACCGCCACGTCGTCGATGACCAGGCCGCCGTTGCCCTGCGGGTAGGTCCGGGCGGCGAAGTGCTCCATCGCCGGGTGGGCCAGCCGCCGGGCCTGGAGCAGGGCCGCCGCCTCCACCGCGTCGGTGGCCGCGTACACCTCGTCGGCACCGGCGGCGGTGCAGACCTCCCCGATCAGGGCCAGGTCACCCGGGGCCCGGTCACCGGTGTCCACGGCGGCCAGCAGCAACGCCTCGGCGTCGGTACGCAACCCCATCGGCCGGTACGCCTCGATCGCCGACAGGTGGGTGCGGTCGAGCAGCTCCAGCAGGCTCGGGGTGAGCCCCTGGGCGGCGATCCGGGCCACCGCGTCGCCCGCCGAGGCGGTGGAGTCGAAGACCGCCACCAGGGTCAGGGACTGCTCCGGGGCCGGGCGCAGCCCCACAGTCACCTCGGTGATCACCCCGAGGGTGCCCTCCGAGCCGACGAAGAGGCGGGTCAGGTCGTATCCGGCGACGCCCTTGGCGGTACGCCTACCGGTGCGCAGCACCTCGCCGGAGGCGAGCACCACCTCCAGACCGAGGACGTACTCGGTGGTCACGCCGTACTTGACGCAGCACATCCCCCCGGCGTTCGTGGAGACGTTCCCGCCGATCGTCGACGACTCCCAGGAGCCCGGGTCGGGCGGGTAGTAGAGCCCCTGCTCCGCCACCGCCCGGGCCAGCGCGGCGTTGACCACCCCGGGCTGCACCACGGCGATCCGGGACACCGGGTCGATCTCCCGGATCTCGTCCATCGCCACCATGCTCAGCACCACCGCGCCGTCGACGGCGTTCGCCGCCCCGGCCAACCCGGTGCGGGCACCCTGCGGCACCACCGGCACGCCGTGTCCGGCGGCGGCGCGGACCACAGCGACCACCTCCTCGGTGGTGCGGGGCCGGACCACCACCGCAGGGGTCCCGGCGGCGCAGAGGTCCGCCTCGTCCCGCCGGTGCATCCGCAGCAGGTCCGGGTCGGTCAGCACGGCGTCGGCACCGAGAGCGGCACGCAACTCGGTGATCAGGGGGGTTCCGGCCATGCGGGGAAGGCTAACCCCGGCTCGTACCACCCGCCAGGCGGTGTCGGGTGACTCCTGGTCCGCGAGGATTCACCCCGAGCCGTACGGGTAGTCCCGTCCATGGCCCGAGACCGGCGACCCTCCCTGCTGCGACGTGCATCGTTGCGTGACGCTGCGGTGGACGTCGACGGGGCGCGGATCGCCGAGGCGATGGGCCAGTTGAAGCATCGTGGCCACGCCACCCTGAAGGACCGCCTGCACCGGCTCCGGTCCACCGCCGTCCTGGCCCTGCAGGCCGGGCTGGCCGCCGCCCTGTCCTGGCTGATCGCGCGGGACCTGCTCGGCAACCCGCAGCCGGTCTTCGCCCCCATCGCGGCGGTCGGCACCCTGGCCGCGTCGGTGGGTCAGCGGTTCCGTCGGACCATGGAGTTGATCCTCGGGGTGGGGGCCGGGGTGGCAGTGGGTGACCTGCTGGTCTACCTCGTCGGCACCGGGGCCTGGCAGCTCGGTGTGATCGTCACCCTGGCCATCCTGGTGACCATCTTCTTCGGCGGGTCGGTGGCGGTGGTGATCCAGGCCGCCGCGACGGCGGTCCTGATCGTCACGCTCAACCCTTCGGCGAAGACGCTGGAGATACCCCGGTTCATCGACGCGATGGTCGGCGGCGGCACAGCGCTCCTGGTGACCGCGCTGCTCCTCCCCCTCAACCCGCTCCGGGTGATCAACCGGGCGGCCCGTCCGGCGATGGACCTGCTCGCCGACCAGCTGGAGCGGACCGCCTCCGCGCTGCGGGACCGGGACCGGGACGCCGCCCAACAGTCCCTGGAACGTCTCAGGGACAACAAGGGGGAGCTGACCGACTTCGTCGAGGCCATCGAGGGGGCCAAGGAGACGATCACCATCTCCCCGGCCCGCTGGCACCGGCGCAGCGAGCTGACCCACTACGCGGAGGCGGCCGAACCGATCGACCGGGCGATGCGCAACAGCGGCACCCTGATCCGCCGGGCGGTCACCCTGATCGAGGACGGCGAGACGATCCCCGAGCCGATGCCGGACGCCGTCGACCACCTCGCCGAGTCGGTACGCCTGCTCCGCCACGAGTTCGCGGTGGGTGAGGAACCCCAACGGGCCCGGGAACGATCCCTGCGCGCGGTCAGCGAGGCCGGTCGGGCGTACACCGAGGGGGTCGGGTTCTCGGGCAGCGTGGTGGTCGCCCAGGTCCGGACCACCGCCAGCGACCTCCTGGTGGCCTCCGGTGTCGAACAGGAGGAGGCGAACCGGCTGATCCGGGAGGCCTTCGGGGACTCCGAGAGCGCCGAACAGCCGGCCGAACACAACACCGCCCCGAACCCGCCGACCACCCCGCCCCTGGGCTGAGCCGACCGCCGGTCAGCCGAGCGCGGCCAGCGCCCCGACCAGCTCGTCCACCTCCGCCTCGGTGGTGCCCAGGCCGATGCTGGCCCGTACCGCGGTGGGGGGCAGGTCAGACCGTCCGCTGCGGGTCGTCGCGTCGGCGAGCAGTCGACGGGCCAACGGGTGGGCGCAGAACAACCCGTCGCGGACCCCGATGGCGTGCTCCTGGGCCAGGTGGGCGGCGACCTCCCCGGAGTCCCGGCCGGCGACCACGAAGGAGACGATCCCGACGCGGGGGGCGTCCGGGGCGAAGGTGCGCAGCTCCACCACGTGCGGCAGCGCCGCCAGCCCGGTGCGCAGCCGGGCCAGCAGCGCCTGCTCCCGGTCGTGCAGGGCGGTCCGGTCGGCGGCTTCGAACGCGGCGCAGACAGCGGCCAGGGCCGCCGCGCCGAGCAGGTTCGGGGTGCCCGCCTCGTGCCGGGCCGGTCCGCTGTTCCACGTGACGTCGTGACAGCTCTCGCCCACCGAGGCGGTGGCACCGCCCCCGGCCAGGTACGGCGGTGCGGCGTCCAGCCAGTCGGCCCTGCCGACGAGGACTCCGGCCCCGAACGGGGCGTACAACTTGTGACCGGAGAGCGCCAGGTAGTCCACGTCGAGCGCGTCGACGTCGACCGGGGCGTGCGGGGCGAGCTGGGCGGCGTCCACCACGATCCGGGCCCCGTGCCGGCGGGCCACCCGGGCCAACTCGGCCACCGGCCACACCTCACCCGTCACGTTGCTCGCCGCCGTCACCGCCACCAGCACCGGACGGTCGGCCGGGACCGGGTGCCCGGAGGGGGCCCGCAGCTCGGCGAGGGCGGCGGCCAGGGACCGTACCGCCTCCTGCGGGTCGGTGGGGACCGGGAGACGTACGGTGTCTGCCGGCCAGGGGAGCAGGTTGGCGTGATGCTCGCCGGCGAAGGTCACCACGGCCGTACCGGCGGGGAGGGCCCGGGCCAGCAGGTTGAGCGCGTCGGTGGTGTTTCGGGTGAAGACGACGTGGTCCCCTGCGCGGGCGCCGACGAAGTCGGCAACGGTCTGCCGGGCCTGTTCGTAGGCGAGGGTGCAGCGTCGGGAGAGCGCCCCCGCGCCCCGGTGCACGCTGGCGTACCAGGGAAGGAGCTCGGCCACCGCGTCGGCTGCGGCCCGCGCGCAGGGTGCGCTGGCCGCCAGGTCCAGGTTGATCTGACCGGGTACGCCGAACACGCTCAACGGTCCGTCCGGACCGGCCGGGGCGGTCGACGGCGGCGTGGTGGGCGCGACGGGGGTGAGGAGAGCGGACACGACGAACCTCCGGGGTCCAGTGGACCCCGGCTGAGCACAGGGGACGGGGTCCGCGCTTGCCCGGCACACGGATGCGGCCGGACCAGGTCATCACCCGGGGCACCCCACCGCGAACCTCGACGAGGGTTGCCGGCCAGCAAACCGGGGCTTGACGCTGGCGCTCGTGACCCGGGTTCAGCATAGCGCCCGTGAATGCGCCACGCCGGTGCGGCCGTGGGTGGCTACGCTGACCGCATGTCCGTCACCCCGCCCGACGGGTCTGCACCGTCGTCGTCCAACCCGCCCGGCGGGCCGTACCCGGGCAATGCGCCGTCCTGGCCCACCGAGGGCTCAGTTCCGGGGCCCGGTTCCCACGCGTCCGGTCACCCCGCGCCCGGTTCTCCTGCCCCCGGTCACCCCGCGCCCGGTGGGAACGACTCGGTGCCCCGGCGGCGTCTGGGGTTGCGGCGTTTCCTGGTCCTGGCCGGGGTCGTCCTGCTGATCGCCGCCTGTGCGCTGTTCATGGTGATCCAACTCGGGTCCAGCCTCGGCGCCGAGGCGCTGTTGATCGGGCTGGTGGCCGCCATCCTGCCGGTCCCGGTCCTGGTCAGCGCCTTCCTCTGGCTCGACCGGTACGAGCCGGAGCCACTGAAGTACCTGGTCTTCTGCTTCGCCTGGGGGGCTTTCGTCTCCACCGCCGCCTCCCTGACCGTCAACGAGACGATGGCCGGTCTCTTCGAGCGGTGGGAGATGCCGGCCGCGCTCACCGCAGTGCTCGTCGCGCCGTTCATCGAGGAGCTGACCAAGGCGCTCGGGCCGATCCTGCTGCTGATCTTCCGTCGCCGGGAGTGGTCCGGGATCACCGACGGGCTCGTCTACTGTGGCCTCTCCGCAGTCGGCTTCGCGATGGTGGAGAACATTCTCTACCTGGGCGGGTACGGCTATGCCACGGGCGTCAACGAGTACGGCCCGGCCACCGGCGCGCAGCAGGTCATCGCCATCTTCATCGTCCGGATCCTGCTCTTCGGCTTCGCCCACCCACTGTTCACCTCGATGGCCGGGATCGGGCTGGGCATCGCGGCCCGTACCGCCGATCGTCGGGTCCGGTTCCTGGCCCCGGCGGCCGGTCTGCTGCTGGCGATGATGCTGCACGGCGCCTGGAACCTGCTGCCCACCCTGGGTCAGGCACTCGGCCAGCCGGTGATCGCGCTCTTCGGTTTCGTCAGCGTGATGTTCCCGATCTTCTTCGCCATGGTCGGCCTGGCGATCTGGGTCCGGGCCTGGGAAGGTCGGCTCACCGAGCGGACCCTGCCCGAGTACGTCCGGGCGGGCTGGCTCACCCCGCCCGAGGTGGCGGCGCTGGGCAGTCTGGGTCGCCGGCACGCCGCCCGGACCTGGGCCCGGCGGGTCGCGGGGGAGAGCGGAGCGCGGGCCATGCGCGGGTACCAGTTCGCCGCCACCCGCCTGGCGTTGCTGCGCGACGGGATGCGCCGGGGACTGGACCGTAAGCCGGCCGACCGGGAGCGGACCGCCCGTGAGGAGCGGGAGCTGCTCGAATCGATCGCCCGTTACCGGTCCCACTTCGCCGGCCGGGATCCGCAGGTGCCGGTGGGTGTCTGGAACGGGCAGCGGTACCTGCTCCGGTTCCCGGACGGAGCGGAGCGGGAGGTCGACGCCCCGGGCGAGCCGGTGGTGCCGATCCCGGTGGTCCTGACCCCACCCGGCCCACCGCCCGGCTACGGCCCACCGCCCGGCTACGGTCCACCTTCCGGCGGCCACGGCCCGTACCCGGGCCACGGTCCGCAGTCCGGGTGGCCGGGGCCACCGCCGCCCAACCCCTGGTCGCACTGACGACACCGAGCCGGTCCCGGTCGTACCGGGGCCGGCTCAGGTCATCAGGCCGGTGAGGAAGTCGCCGAGTCCCTGGGCCATCGCCACCAGCGCCGCCCCGATCGCCTTGAACATCTCCGCCGCAGCGTCCGGGCGGAAGGCCAGAAAGTAGATCAGGAACGCGAGGAGGCCCCAGGCCAGCACCCTCTTCACGACTACCGGCATTCGTCCCTCCCCAGGACCAGGCGGATGAGCCTGGCTTCCCACGAAGGAGGGACGCAAACAGCCGAACGTCACAGGTACAGGCCTGTGGAGTTCTCCTCGATCCGCTCGGCGGCCACGGCGTGCACGTCCCGCTCCCGCAGCAGCACGTAACCCCGACCGTGCAGCTCGACCTCGGAGCGGTCGTCGGGGTCGAAGAGCACCCGGTCGCCGGAGACGATCGAGCGTACGTGGGGGCCGACGCCGACCGCCGTGGCCCAGGCGAGCCGCTTGCCCACGGCTGCCGTCGCGGGGATCACGATTCCGGCGGTGGAGCGGCGTTCACCGTCGCTGCCCTCCATCCGTACCAGCACCCGGTCGTGCAGGAGTCGGATGGGCAGGCCGGCGTCGAGGTTCTGGTCCGCTGTCACGTCGCAGACGGTACCGTGCCGCCCGACAGGTGGCCTGAGGGGTTGCGCCGGGCTCACCCTGGGCACAGGGTGGTGCAACTACCGTACGGTTGCTGCTGGCGGGCGTACCTTTCTGCATGTCACGCCAAGGTCAGCGGCCGGTTCTCACGCCAGGAGGTGCGCTTGAGCCGCTTCGAGCGGGTACGCGAACGGCTGCGTCGCGCTTACGAGTCGGGTAAGGCTTCGGTGCGCGCGGGTCGTACCCGCTCACCGGACCTGCCGGCCGAGGCCGAGGTCGCCGAGCCGACGTCGCCGGGGCCGGTGGCTCCGCCGACCGCGACGGTGGTCGGTGTACCCCCGACACCGCCGACGTTCGACACCACCGCGAGCCGGGACGACTCGGACGTCCCGCACGCCCTCCGGATCGCCGCCGCCTGGTCGTGGCGACTGATCGTGGTCGGAATCGTCGCCTGGGCGCTGCTCCGGATCGTCGGCCAGGTCAAGATCGTGATCGTCCCGCTGGTGATCGCGCTGCTCTTCTCGGCGCTGCTCGCGCCGGCCGTCGGCTGGCTGCTGCGGGCCCGGTTCCCCAGGTCGTTGGCGACCGCCGTGGTGCTGGTCGGCGGTCTGGCGGCGGTGGTGGGCACGCTGACCCTGGTGGTGAACGAGTTCATCAAGGGCGTCCCGGAGCTGAGCGCGAGATCGTCGGAGGCTGTCCGACAGATCCAGGAGTGGCTCCGCACCGGTCCGCTGCACCTGTCCGACAACCAGCTCAACCGTTACATCGACGAGGTCACCCGGTGGGTGAACGAGAACACCAGCTCGTTGACCAGCGGTGCGCTGGCCACCGCCGCCACCGTGGCCGAGGTGCTGACCGGTGCCCTGCTCGTCATCTTCGCCACCTTCTTCTTCCTGCGCGACGGCAACCGGATCTGGCGCTTCCTGGTCCGCCTGCTGCCGGTGGCCGCCCGGTGGAAGGTCGACGACGCCGGGCGGGCCTCCTGGGAGACGCTCGGTGCCTACGTCAGGGCCACCATCCTGGTGGCGTTCATCGACGCGGTCGGCATCGGCATCTTCCTGGTGGCCTTCGACATCCCGTTCGCCTTCCCGCTGATCGCCCTGGTCTTCCTGGGCGCGTTCATCCCGATCGTCGGGGCGACCCTGTCCGGGGCGGTGGCGGTGCTCGTCGCGCTTGTCGACAGCGGGCCGGTCACCGCGTTGATCATCCTCGCCGCGGTGATCGGGGTGCAGCAGATCGAGGGGAACGTCCTCCAGCCGTTGATCATGGGTCGGGCGGTGGCCATCCACCCCCTCGCCGTGGTCCTCGGGGTCGCCGCCGGTGTGGTGCTCGCCGGCATCACCGGCGCCGTGATCGCGGTTCCGGTGATCGCGGTGATCAACACTGCGGTCCGTCGACTCGCCGCCCGGCGGGTCCCGGACACCCCACCGGACGCCGTTGTGGTGGCCTCCCAGACCCCCTGAGACGCCCGGGGGCGCCTCGGTCAGCTCTTCGCGAGCCGTTCGAGCGCCCCCCGGGCCACCTCCGACCGGGTGGTGTACCAGAACGGCGGCAGGGACCGACGCAGGAACGGGCCGTAACCCCGGGCCGTCTCCAGCCGCGAGTCGAGCACCGCGACCACCCCCTTGTCGCCGGTCGCCCGGATCAGCCGACCCACCCCCTGAGCCAGCCGGATCGCCGCGATCGGCACGCTCACCGCGGCGAACCCCGACCCGCCGGAGGCGTCCACGGCCGCCGCCCGGGCGGCGGCGAGCGGCTCGTCAGGGCGGGGGAACGGCAGCCTGTCGATCACCACCAGCTGGCAGGAGTCACCGGGCACGTCCACTCCCTGCCAGAGCGACATCACCCCGAACAGACAGCTGGACCGCTCCTCACGGAACCGACGGACCAACAACGGCAACGCCTCCTCGCCCTGCAACAGCACCGGCAGGTCGGTCCGCGCCCGGACCAGCTCCGCCGCCTGCTGCGCGGCCCGTCGGGAGGAGAACAGCCCGAGGGTACGCCCACCGAGCGCCTGCACCAGCGTCAGCAGCTCCTCCCCGGCGGCGTCGGGCAGCCCCGAGACGCTGGGCCGGGGCAGGTGCGCGGCGACGTACAGAATGCCCTGGCGGGCGTAGTCGAAGGGTGAACCGACGTCCAGCGAACGCCAGCCGTCCCCCTCGGTCGCCGGCTCGACGGGGGTGGGGGCGGCGGTACGCCGATCGGTGGCGCGGGCCTGCGCGTCGGCGGCCGGGGACGGCGGGGTCACCGGGGGAGCCTCCAGCCCCAGTGCCCGGGCCACCGTGTCGAACCGGCCGCCCAACGTCAGGGTGGCCGAGGTGGCGACCACCGTACGCTCCTCGTACAGGTGGGTGGCGAGGGTTCCGGCGACGGAGAGCGGTGCGACGACCAGCGCCCGTCGGCTGCCCTGCTCGTGCTTCTCCACCCAGGCCACGTCGTGGTCGGCCTCCTCCAGCAGCCGCTGGCTGGTCTTGGAGAGGTCGTCGAGGACCGCCTTGACCTGCTGCTTGCGGACCGGGTCGGGGTCGTCGGACTTGACGTCGCCGAGCGCGTCGAGGGCGGCCCGGGTGGCCGAGTCGAGCAACGTGCACGCCTCCCGCAGGGCCGTCGGCAGCCCACCTGTCAACCGACCGGCCCCGGTCTCGCCCAACCCGGCGGCGAGGGCGTCACCCGCCTCGGTGAGCGCCTCCGCCACCTCCGGCTTCAGCAGCGGTCGGGCCCGTCGGGCCGACCTGTCGATCAGGTCCGGGGTCAGTTCGGCCTGGGCCGCCGAGGAGACCCGGTCGGCAAGCTCGTGGGCCTCGTCGACGATCAGCAGCTTGTGCGGCGGGACGATGTGCCGTCCGGCCAGCATGTCCACGGCGAGGAGGCTGTGGTTGGTGACCACGATGTCGGCCTCCCGGGCGCGGGCGCGGGACGCCTCGGCGAAGCACTCGTCCCCGAACGGGCACCGTGACGCCCCGACACACTCCCGGGCCGGCATCGACGCCAGCCGCCAGGCCTGGTCGTCCACGCCCGGGTCCAGCTCGTCACGGTCCCCGGTGTCGGTCTCCATCGCCCAGTCCCGCAGCCGCTGGATCTGCTTGCCGAGTCGACCGGCCTCACCGAGCCACTTCGTCCCGCCCGCCGGACGCGGGTCGTCGAAGAGGGTGTCGCCCGGCTCGTCCTCGCTGGAGTTGTCGAGGCGGGCCAGGCAGAGGTAGTGGTGGCGGCCCTTCAGCACGGCGAAGGTCGGCCGCCGACCCAGCAGCGGGGTGACCGCGTCGGCGAGCCGGGGCAGGTCGTGCTCGACGAGCTGGGACTGCAACGCCAGGGTGGCGGTGGAGACCACCACCGGACCGTCCACGGTCAACGCGGGAGCCAGGTAGCCGAGGGACTTCCCGGTGCCGGTGCCGGCCTGCACCAGCAGGTGTTCCCGCGACGCGATGCTCGCCGAGATCGCCTCGGTCATCTGTTGTTGGCCCGGTCGGGCCGCCCCACCCGGTACCGCCCCCACAGCAGCCGTGAGCAGGTCGACCCCGCTCGGCCGGGAGCCCCGGCGTCGGCCGCTGCGGCTCGTCGAAGCGGTGGAACTCGCGGCGGCGGAGGCGGGACGGGACGCGGTCACCGTGGCACCGTACCCGCTGACGCCGACACCGGCCGTGGCCGAGGCGGGGCGTGGCGGGTCACCGTACGGCTTCTTCGCGTCAACTGTCCGGTTGTTTGCGCCAAGCGACGCGTAAGGGGTTTTCGACTAGGGTGGGGACTCATGCCCAGTGACGTGGTCCGTGTGATCTACCGCAAGTTCGACGGCGGCATCCACCGTGACTACCCAGCCCGTCGACTGGCCGAGGACGACCTCGGCGTCTGGGTGGGAGTGACAGAGGGCACCGAGTCGGTCTACCACGGTCGTCCGTCGGTCGAGCAGATCCCCTTCGTCCTGCTGGTGCCGCATCACGCCTGGTGGACCTGCATGTTCAACCCGCCGCCGCGCACCAGCGAGGTCTACTGCGACATCGCCGCCCCGGCCCGGTGGGAGTCCGACCACACGGTGCACCTGGTCGATTTGGACCTCGACGTGGTGCGGCGACGGAACACCGGTCTGGTCGAGCTGCTCGACGAGGACGAGTTCGCCGAGCACCGGGCCCGCTGGGGTTACCCCGACGACCTGGTGACCGAGGCCCAGGCGGCCTCCCGGTGGCTGTACGGGGCGCTCGGTGACGGCACCGAGCCGTTCGCCACCGCGTACCGGAAGTGGCTCGCCCTGGTGGTCTGAGGGACCGGCGGGCCCCGCGACTCCCCGCCCGGGGCAGGGGCGAGGCCGCCCGTCTCGGTCGCCGAGGTCGACCCGATGGGTGATGATCGCGAGATGACCACACCCTCCGAGATCCTCGCCCCGACCGGGGCCGACGTGCGGGAACTGCTGCGGGTGTCGCCCGGCGGTGCCCCGGTCGACCTCGCCGCGATCGACCCGCGCTCCACCCCGGGACTACCCGGTCTCGCCTCAACCGGCCCGGACCGTAAGGGCTGGGCCCGGTCCCAGGTCCGGCTGATCGGGGCCGAGCTGGCCCGCCAGCAGGAGATGCTCTTCGCTGCGGCCCGGACCGCCGAGCCGGTCGGGTCCCGGCGGATCCTGATGGTGCTCCAGGCCATGGACTGCGGCGGCAAGGACGGCACCGTCAAACGGGTCGCCGGGGCGATGAACCCGCTGGGCCTGCACATCCGGTCCTTCGGTGCGCCCACCGCCAAGGAGCTGCGCCACCACTTCCTGTGGCGGATCCGCCGCGCCCTGCCCCCGGCCGGGTACCTCGGGGTGTTCAACCGTTCGCACTACGAGGACGTCCTGATCGCGCGGGTCGACTCGCTCGTCGACGAGGCGACCTGGCGGGCCCGGTACGACGAGATCAACGCCTTCGAACGGGAACTCGCCGACGACGGCGTGACAGTGGTGAAGGTGATGTTGCACATCTCTCACGCCGAGCAGGGTGCCCGGCTCCTGTCCCGGCTGACCGATCCGCGTAAGCACTGGAAGTACCAGCCCGCCGACATCGACGCCCGTGCTCGCTGGGACGACTACCAGGCCGCGTACGAGGAGGCGTTGAGCCGGTGCGGCACGGACGTCGCGCCGTGGTTCGTGGTGCCGGCCGACCGCAAGTGGTACCGGGACTGGGCGGTGGCCCATCTGCTCCGGGAGACCTTCGCCGACCTGCGGTTGGAGTACCCGGCCGCGACCTTCGACGTGGCGGGGGAGCGGCAGCGACTGGTGCGCCTGCTGGGACAGGCCAGATGAACGACAGGTGAACGAGCAGTGAATGTCGTCTGACCAGGGGTGGGCCGGCGAAACCGGGAATCCGAAGGCTCCTAGCATTCCCAGGGCGGGCACCCCAGCGGGTCGCCGGCCACCCCTACGATCGACACGACGAGGCCTGCTGTGAAGTTTTCCTTCCGCCCGAACGAGGGTGCCTTCTACGAGCTCTTCACCAGGGCTGCGCAGAACCTGGTACGGGGAACCGAGCTGCTCAACGAGCTTGCGCTGCCCGGCGTCGAGGTGCAGTCGGTCAGCGAGCGGCTGACCGAGGTCGAGCACGACAGCGACCAGATCACCCACGAGCTGTACAAGAAGATCAACTCTACCTTCATCACCCCCTTCGACCGCGAGGACATCTACCGCCTCGGGTCGCTGCTGGACGACGTGATGGACCACCTGGAGGCGGTCGGAAACCTGCTCTACCTGTACGGGCTCACCAAGCTGCCCTCGCTCCCCCGGGAGATGCACGAACTGGTCAACGTCCTCGACCAGCAGGCCCGGCTGACCGCCGAGGCGATGCCCCGGCTCAAGGGGCTCAAGGACCTGGAGGACTACTGGATCGAGTGCAACCGGCTCGAGAACGAGGGCGACCAGGCGTACCGGATGCTCCTGGTCCGGCTCTTCTCCGGTGAGTACGACGCCCTGACCGTGCTGAAGATGAAGGAGGTCGCCGACGAGCTGGAGGCCGCCTGCGACGCCTTCGAGCACGTGGCGAACACCGTCGAGACCATCGCGGTCAAGGAGTCCTGAGCCCAGTGAGTCCCGAACTCATCGCCGTGCTGGCGGTGATCGGGGTGGCCCTGGTGTTCGACTACACCAACGGCTTCCACGACGCCGCCAACGCGATCGCGACAAGCATCTCCACCCGCGCCCTGACCCCCCGGGTCGCGCTGGGCATGGCCGCCATCGGCAACTTCATCGGCGCCCACTTCGGTGCCGAGGTGGCCAAGACCGTCGGTAGCGGCCTGGTCAGTCTCCCCACCGGGCGGGCCAGCCTGGCCATCGTCTTCGCCGGGGTCATCGGTGCCATCGTCTGGAACCTGATCACCTGGTACTTCGGACTGCCGTCGTCCTCGTCGCACGCCCTGATCGGGGGCCTGGTCGGCTCGACCATCGCGGCCTCCGGCACGGTGCTCTGGAACGGCATCGGCGAGAGCGTGATCATCCCGATGGTGCTCTCCCCGATGATCGGTTTCATCCTCGGGTACATCGCGATGATCGCCGTACAGTGGACCTTCCGCAACGGGCACCCGGGCAAGCTCAACCGGGGTTTCCGGTGGGCGCAGACCGCCTCCGCCGCCGCCATGTCGGTCGGCCACGGCATGCAGGACGCCGCCAAGACCATCGGCATCGTGGTGCTCGCCCTCTTCGTCGGCGGATACCAGGACGACCCCGGCTTCATCCCCGAGTGGGCGTTCTGGACCTCGGCGGCGGTCCTGGCCGCCGGCACGTACGCCGGTGGGTGGCGGATCATCCGTACCCTCGGTCGGAAGATCATCGACCTGCGACCCCCGGAGGGCTTCGCCGCGGAGACCGTCGCCAGCGGCGTGCTCTACTTCAACGCCCTGGTCCTCGGTGCCCCGATTTCCACCACCCACACCATCACCTCGGCCATCATGGGGGTCGGCGCGACCAAGCGGCTCTCCGCCGTCCGGTGGGGCGTGGCCGGCAACATCATCGGCGCCTGGATCCTGACCTTCCCCGCCGCCGGCAGCATCGGCGCCCTCATGTACTACCTGTTCCGCCCCCTCTTCGCCTAGGGATGCCCGTCAGGAAGGGCCCCTGACGGGGGCCCTTTCCTGACTTGGGGGGTCAGCGGTAGGAGACGCCGATCTGGGCGCGGACCGCGTCCAGCAGGCCCATCACCTCAAGGGTCGCCGAGTGCGGCACGAGAGGGCTCTCGGTCAGCCCCTCGGCGAGGCACCGCTGCACCTCGATCGCCTCGTCCTGGTACCCCGACCCGACGTGGTCGGCGACGATCGTCTCCGGCTCCGCACCGGCCCGGTGCACGGTCACGGTGCCCGGCCGGAAGAACGGGTCGGCGAGTTCGATCCGACCGGTGGTGCCCCCGATGACCGCCCGGATCGGGGTCTGCCCGAGGATTCCGCAGCTCAGGGTGGCCACCGCCCCGCTGTCGTAGCCGAAGACGATGCCGGTGTTCTCGTCCACCCCCTCCGGGCTGATCTTCGCCCAGGCCCGGACGTGCTCCGGGACGCCGAGCAGCAGGTGCGCCAGGCTCACCGGATAGACCCCCAGGTCGAGCAGGGCCCCGCCGCCGAGCGCCTTGGCCCGCATCCGGCTCTCCGGGGGGAACGGCCCGGCGATCCCGAAGTCGGCCTGCACTGTGGCGAGCGCCCCGATCGCACCGTCGGCGACCAGGTCGCACACCTGGCGTACGACCGGGTTGCACCGCATCCACATGGCCTCCATGAGGAAGATCCCCCGGGAGCGGGCGGTCTCGACAAGTTCGGTGCTGTCGGCGAGGTCCAGGGTGAACGGCTTCTCCACCAGCACCGCCCGACCGGCGTCGAGGCAGGTCATCGTCGCCTCGTGGTGAGCCGAGTGCGGGGTGGCGACGTACACCACGTCCAGGTCGTCGTCGGCGGCCAGGTCGGCCCAGGAGCCGTACGCCCGCTCGACCCCGTGCCGTGCTGCGAACGCCTCGGCGGACGCGGCGGTACGCGACCCGACGGCGACGAGTTCGGCCCCCGGGACCAGCCTGAGGTCGGCGGCGAACTGGGCAGCGATGTTTCCGGTGGCGAGAATCCCCCAACGTGTCATGTCAGCACGCTAGCCCAGCTCACGGAAGCGCTCCCAGCCCTCGTCCCGCCCCGAACCGGTTTCGTTCCCGCCGCAGCGCGCTCCGTCCGCTCCGATCCCACGATCGGGAACTAGGCTCACGACATGAGCACCGAGCCCGACCGCTCCGCCGCTCCGCCGACCGGAAGCCCCGCCACCCCGACACGTCCGGGGAGCCTCCCCACCCCGGCACCCAGGCAGCACCCTGCCGCCCCGGCACCCCAGGGTTTCGCCGCCCCGGCCCGGTTGGTGGAGCAGGCCCGTCGGTTCCGGGCCGAGGGTGGCACCCCGGCCGTCCCCCGGGTCGCCGCGACGGTGTTGCTGCTGCGTCCGGCCGACATCGGGTACGAGGTGTATCTGATCCGCCGGGTCGCCGCGATGACCTTCGGCGGGATGTACGCCTTCCCCGGCGGTGGCGTCGACCCGTCGGACTCGCAGACCCTTCCCGGTTGGGCCGGACCCACCCCTGACCAGTGGAGCCGTCGACTCGCCCTGCCGGAGGAGGCCGCCCGAGCGGTGGTCTGCGCCGCCGCCCGGGAGGTCTTCGAGGAGGCCGGGGTACTCCTCGCCGGCCCGGCCCCGGTGGCCGGGGACACCGCGTCGACAGTGTCCGAGGAGGCCGCGTCGGGATTCGTCGGGAACACTGCGTCGGCAGTCGTCGGGGACGTCAGCGGGGACGAGTGGGAGGCCGACCGGGTCGCCCTGGAACAGCGCCGCCTCGGGTTCGCCGAGTTCCTGCGCGGGCGGGAGCTGACTCTCCGCTCCGATCTGCTGTTGCCGTGGAGCCGGTGGGTGACCCCGGAGTTCGAGCCGCGCCGCTTCGACACGTACTTCTTCGTCGCCCTGCTGCCGGACGGTCAGCGGACCCGGGACGTCTCCGGCGAGGCCGACCACTCGCTCTGGCTTCCCCCGGCCGACGCGGTCGACCGGGCCGAGGGCGGGGAGTTGACGATGCTTCCCCCGACCCGGGTCACCCTCGCCGAGGTGGCTGCGGCCTCCGACCTGACCGACGTGGTACGCCTCGCCGCCGACCGCGATCCCGTCACCCCGGTCATGCCCCGCCTGGTCGACCTGGACGGCGAGACTCCGCGTTTTCTGCTGAACGGGGAGCCCTGATCCCGAATCACGCTGTCCTCGCTGTCTGCCGTGCCGCCCACGGCTCCTACCTCGTCTGGAGCGTTGCTGGGCGATAACCCAAACCGTAGGGATCGATCTCGTCGTGCTGCCCCCTCCTCGGAACTGATCGTCGTCGGTGCCCGCCGAGCAACTGTTCGTTCGTGGCCCGACGGGGTCGAGAGTTGTGGCGACGTCAGGAGAGGTTTTTGCGGGTTTGCTGCGCGGGTGCCGAAGCGTTGTTCGGTGGCCGTTTGGCGCTGCCCTCGGCGGGAGGTCGGCCCAGTTCGGCGCTATTGGAGCCCGGCGACGGGTTGTTCTCACGTCCTTGCCGCCCGGAACTCATCGAGGCGTACGACGCTGTCTCCGCCGTCGAGGATGGTGACGGTGAACCGCCTTCAGGCTGCTCACCAGGTGCCGCGCCGGACATGAGAGGGATGTTCGTCCGCATGTAGTCGTTCAGCCACGTCTTCTGGCCGTCGAGAAGAGCCGGTGTGTGGTTGATCCGAAAAAGTGAGCGGCGCAGGTCTGCACCGTGTTCTACGAGGTCTGTCGAGCTTGCGGCCAGATCCTCTGTGTACTTGGTGATGACGTCGAGGGTTTCGGCGATGCTCTCCACCTCTGTCGCCTCCCGCTTGGCATCGTCGGGCAGCGCTTCGAAGGCGCGCCTGTTCTCCCGTGTCAGAGCTTCCGACAGCCGTTTCAGGTTGTGTTGGAGCCGTTCCTCTGAGTCGGACGGTTCTTCCGCTGGCCCTGCTGCCCTGTCGTCTGTCACTGCCGCCTCCTCCTTGACCGACCGTGGTCCGGCGAGTCGCACTACGTGAGCCGATGGAGGCCGGTTCACGAGATCTTCGACGACCTGACACGACCGAGTCGACAGGAGCTGATGTTGCAGCGGGGGATCGGGCACCCGCAGCGCTGATCGCCGCCCGGAGTCGAGCGGACTGTCTACCCGGACTCGTCGGGTTCGGGTTGGGGGCGGTGCTCGGACGTCCACTGCTCGATGTCCTCAGTGCGCCAGATCCGGCCGGCCTTTAGCACCGCGGACGGCTCGGGGAAGTCGCGGCGCTTGCTGAGCACCTCCACCCACTGCCGGGACACGCCGAGGTACTCCGCGATCTCTGCGGTTCCCATCACGCGCAGCGGCTTTCGAGGCACGCTGCGACCTTCCCAGCCGCGCTATAGTCAACCCCTATAGTAGGGTTGACTATAGCGCTCTGAGCGTTCACGATGTTACGCAGGGTTGTGGCGGTGGTGGGCGTGCGGGGGATCCGAGACTCGGCGGTCTACGGCGGCGGGCGGGGTCTCGGCGCAAGCACCTCAGCTGTCAGCTGGTGGCCGAGGAGGACGAGCAAGCGCAGGCAGTGATCGACCAGATCTGGCAGATCTCCGACGGTGACGACCGATCAGGCTGTCGCATTTCGGTCCTCTCGATACATGTCGAAAGGCGGTTCTTGTGAGGCATCTCTTCGTGCGGCTGTTCGGCCGTCGGCTGGGGCGGCATCGACAGGCTGACGGGGCCGTGTACCGGGCTCGGAACTACGTGCCGTTGGTGCCGGCGCAGGTGCAGGGGTGGCGGTTCGGGCGTACCCCGTTAGGTCGGCGGGGGTTGGACCCTGACGACGTGCAGAACTTCCTCGATCGGATCGCTGTCGAGTTGACCGACGCGCGGGAGGCGGCCGAGCGTGCGCGGCAGGAGACCCGCCGGATCAAGGATGCACTGCGGCAGTGGCAGTCCGAGCAGGCCCGCGACCGCTACGCCCTCTACCGGTGAGCGGCGACGAGCCGGTCGAGCCGGGGTCCTACGACGAGTTCGTGCGGGTCGCCGCACTGGCGATGGCTCGGCGGCACCGACCGGTCTGGTCGTGGCACCGGTGGCGGAGGGTCTGCCGGTGTGGTGCCGAGCTGCCCTGCCGAGCCCGGTGCCGGATGCCTGTCAACCGGGGTCGGTGGGCCGAGCATTCCGGTGGCGGGATTCCAGGGTGTCAGCGGGCCGGTGCGCAGGGGCGGTGGTGGCGTCGTGACCGTCGCTGAACTGCCGATCGGGCGACGGGTAGCGCAGTGGCGGATCCGGCGGCGAATGACGCAGCAGATGCTCGCCGACCGGCTCGGCAAGTCCAAGAGTTGGGTGGACAAGGTCGAGCGCGGGGTGCGTGCCCTCGACCGGTTCTCCGTCATCCAGGATCTCGCCGGGGTGCTCCGGGTGGACCCGGCGGTGCTGCTGGGCCGCGAGGCGGCCCCCCGTACGCCTGCCACCAGGGTCGACGGGGTGGAGGCGGTGCGGGTCGCACTCGCCCGGTACGACTTCCCGGCGGGCGGACCCTGCCCGGGTTCGGCGTTTCCCCTCGTCGAACTGCGTCGACGGGTCGGGCATGCCTGGCTGACCTACCAGCATGCCCAGTATCCCCAGCTTCTGCGGCTCCTGCCGGAGCTGCTCGATGCCGCCCGACGCGCCCATCGACAGCAGCCCGTGGGCGGGGCGGAACCGTTGGTCCAGGTGTACCGGGTCACCTCGGCGGTGCTGGTCAAGCTGGGTGCCGGGGAGTCGGCCTGGCTCGCCGCCGACCGGGCCGTGGCGGTGGCAGCCGGTGATCCACTGCTCACGGCCGTCGCGGCGCTGCCACTGGGTCCGGCGCTACGGGTCCTGGGGCGTCATCGGTCGGCGGTGACGGCGATGGTCACTGCTGCGCGGGCCGCACCGTCCGGTGCGTTGTCGGTGCAGGGGACCCTGCTGGTCCAGGCTGCCCTCGCTGCTGCGGGGTGCCGCGACCCAGGAGGCGTCCGGGTCCTGCTCGACCGGGCCGGCGAGATCGCCCAACGGGTCGGCGAGGGGAACGACGAGGAGTGGACGAGCTTCGGGTCCATCGTCGTCGGCCTGGCTCGGGTCGCTGCCGCAGTCGACCTCGGTGATGCGGGGGAGGCGGTGACCCGCCACGAGGAGGCGGTCGGCCTGAGGTGTTGGCGAGGGTTGCCCGCCGAGTGTCGGGCGGCGCACCTGATCGAGGCCGCGCGGGCGTACCTGCTGGTCGGTGACGTGACGACAGCCGGGCGAGCCCTGGTCGACGCCGACCGGATCGCGCCCGCCGAGGTCCGGTCGCGTCCGTTCGGGCGTTCGGTGGTCGGCGAGGTCGTCCGGGGCGGACCCGCCACGGGGGCGTTCGCGCACCTGGCCACCACCCTCGGGGTCGCCTGACCGGTCCGTGCCGGTCCCGTCGGAGATCTTGGAAGATCGTGGCCCGCCTGACGCCATTCGCTGCCGACGTGTGGGCGAGTGCTGCCGACGTGGACGAGTGCTGCCGACCTGTGGGGAGCGCTGCCGGCATGTTGGTGAGTGCAGGGTCTGGCGGGAGAAAACGGCAACGTCTCGGTCGCGCTGCGTTCTGGATGTCCGTTTAGGCTGGACGGATGAGCCGGTACACGCACCTGGCGGACTTCGACCAGTTGGCCGGCATGCTGGCCGTCGCCGGGCGGGAACTCTGCCCGGTCATCCGGCGGGCCAGCACCGCCCTGCTGGACGCCGACGCCGAG
Organism: Micromonospora sp. NPDC000207; assembly: GCF_040300925.1. NCBI lineage: Bacteria > Bacillati > Actinomycetota > Actinomycetes > Micromonosporales > Micromonosporaceae > Micromonospora > Micromonospora sp. NPDC000207. Next base: position 105,408 of record NZ_JBEPEQ010000003.1, on the reverse strand, counting down.
GCCGGGCGGACGGTGCTGGTCGAGGTGGCCGCCGCCCGGGAGCTGCACGACCGGATCGAGGGGTGGGTGCCGGCGGTGCTGGCCCGGCGGCAGCCGGTCGCCTCCGACCTGCGGCTGCTCGTCGCGGGGCTGCGGATGAACGGGGACATGCGCCGGATGGGTGCGCTCGCCGCGCACATCGCGAAGGTGGCAGTGGCCCGGTATCCCGATCCGGTGCTGCCCGCCCAGGTGCGTCCCACCTTCGTGGCGATGGCGGACGCGGCGGCCCGGCTGGCGGACAAGGCCGCCCTGGTGATGGCGACCCGGGCCCGGGTCGACGCGCTCCAGACCGGGCTGGACGACGACGAGTTGGACGAGTTGCAGCGCTCGCTGTTCACCAAGCTCACCGACGACTGGCCGTACGGGGTGCAGGCCGCCGTCGACGTGGCGATGCTGGGGCGCTACTACGAACGCTTCGCCGATCATGCGGTCGGGGTGGGTCGACAGGTCGCGTACCTGGTCGTCGGCGTCCGCTGACCGCCGAGGTCGGCACCCGCCGTCCGCCCGAGTCGTCAGCCTCCGTTTGCCGAGGTCGCCGAGGTCGCCACCCTCCGTCCGTCGGGGTCGTCACCCCTGATCCGTGGCAATCTCATCTGTGAGAGCTGTTCACCTGCGGTTCACCAAGTGCCGGGAATCCGGCTACCTGCCCTCCCTAGCGTCGGGCTTGTCAGGTCGCCGATGGCCGGACAACCCCTAGAGAGAGGCAATTCTGAGGTGAACCGCAACGTGCTCTCCCGCCGCGTCCTCGCCGGCGTAGCGCTCACCGCGCTCGCGCTCACGGGCTGTGGCTCGAGCAGCGACAGCGACACCCCGGGCTCCGGCAACAACGCCGGTGGCGAGTACTCCAGCCTTTCCGGTGAGCTGAAGGCCTCCGGTGCGAGCTTCCCCGACGCGTACTACCAGGAGGTCATCACGGCCTTCAAGGAAGTCGCCCCGAACGTCACCATCAACTACAACGCGACCGGCTCCGGTACAGGTAAGAAGCAGTTCGGCGAGGGCCTGACCGACTTCGCGGGCACCGACAGCCTGGTCAAGGAGACCGACGGCCCGGCCGCCGGCAGCTACCTCTACGTGCCGACCGTCGCCGCGCCGATCACCGTCAGCTACAACCTCCAGGGCGTCGACAAGCTCCAGCTCAGCGCGGACACCCTCGCGAAGATCTTCCAGGCTGAGATCAGGAACTGGAACGACCCGGCCATCGCCGCCGACAACCCCGGCGTGACCCTGCCGGGCACCCCGATCACCGTCGCCCACCGGTCCGACGGCTCCGGCACCACCAGCAACTTCACCAAGTACCTCGCCGCCGCCGCCCCGAACACCTGGAAGCTCGGCAGCGGTGACACGGTGAACTGGCCGTCCAACACCCAGGGCGGCGAGAAGAACACCGGTGTGGCGCAGATCGTCAAGCAGGCCGACGGCGGCATCGGATACGTCGACCTGAGCGACGCCGTGGCCAGCCAGCTCACCTTCGCCTCGATCAAGAACAAGGACGGCCAGTTCGTCGCCCCGTCGATCGAGGGGACCACCGCCGGTCTGGAGGGTGCCGAGGTCGCCGAGGACCTGAGCTACAACCCGCTCGACGCCGCCGGGGCCGACTCGTACCCGATCACCGCCCCGACCTTCCTGCTGGTCAAGACCTCCTACGACGACCCGGCCACCGCCGAGCTGGTCAAGGCGTTCGTCAAGTACATGCTCAACGACGGCCAGGACCTGGCCAAGGACGTCGACTTCGCGCCGCTGCCCGCGTCGCTGAAGGAGAAGGCGCTCGCCCAGATCGACAAGGTCCAGGGCTGATCAGGACCGAGATCGCGTAGGCGATGCCGGACGGGGGCGGGATCGACGATCCCGCCCCCACCGGGGTAGCCGGAGCCGCTGGAGACAAGGTGACCCTGACAGAGAACAAACCCGACAACCGACCCACGCTGGCCCCCCAGCGGGGTGGGCTGCTCGCCGACCGTGCCTTCTCGTGGTGGACCCTCGGCACCGGGCTGCTGGTGCTGGCGATCCTCGCCCTCATCCTGATCACCACAGTTCGGGAGGCCTGGCCGGCGTTCGTCGAGATGGGCTTCCGGTACGTCACCGAGAGCACCTGGGACCCGAACCCCGCCGAGGGACCGGCCATCTTCGGGGCGCTCTCCTTCATGTACGGCACCGCTGTCACCTCGCTGATCGCGCTGATCATCGCCGTACCGGTCTCCATCGGCATCGCCCTGTTCATCACCGAACTCGCGCCGCGTCGGCTGCGTACCTCGGCGATCACCGTGATCGACCTGCTCGCCGCCGTACCGTCGGTGGTCTTCGGTCTCTGGGGTGTCCTGGTGCTCGCCCCGGTGCTCGTCGACTTCTACCGGGGCGTGCACGGCGTCGTCGGCGGGATCCCGGTGGTCGGAAGCGTCTTCGGGGAGGCCGCCAGCGGCCGGAACTTCATGACCGCCGGCCTGATCCTGGCGATCATGGTCACCCCGATCATCACCTCCATCTGCCGTGAGGTCTTCGGCACCGTGCCGCAGGCGGACAAGGACGCCGCCCTGGCCCTGGGCGCCACCCGTTGGGAGATGATCCGGGGAGCGGTCTTCCCGCACAGCTTCGGCGGGATCACCGGCGCGGTGATGCTCGGTCTCGGCCGGGCCATGGGCGAGACCATCGCCGTCGCCCTCGTCGTCGGCGGTGCCACGAACATCTCCGCGAACGTCTTCGAGCCCGGCAACACCATGGCCGCCGTCATCGTGCAGCAGTTCGGCGAGTCGACGGGCACCTTCACCGCCGCCCTGATCGGGCTCGGCGTGGTGCTCTTCGCGATGACCGTGCTGATCAACCTGGCGGCGCAGCGAATCGTCCGCCGGGCCGAGGCCCGGATGAGGGGAGGGGTGGCGTGACCACCACCGCGACGCGACCCGCGCCCGAGCGGAGCACCGGCACCCCGCCGGACCTGAGCCGGGGCGCCCTGTCGATGCGACGGCGGGTGGTCAACCACGTCGCCGCCGGTGGCATCTACCTGGCCCTGATCCTCGCGATCATTCCGTTGGGCCTGGTGATGTGGACCGTCCTGAGTCGGGGGGCCGGGGTGATGAGCCTGGACTTCCTCAACTCCGACATCCCCAACTCGTACCGCCGGGAGGGGCCGGGCATGGGTCCGGCGATCGTCGGCACCCTGCTGATCACCGGCATGGCCTCGCTGATGGCGATCCCGCTCGGCGTGTTCGGAGCGATCTACCTCAACGAGTACGGCAAGCAGAAGCCGCTGGCCCGGATCATCCGGCTGATGGCCGACGTGATGACCGGTGTCCCGTCGATCGTGATGGGTCTGTTCATCTACATCTCCTGGGTCCTGGTGGTCGGCAAGTTCAGCGGCTTCGCCGGGTCCCTGGCGTTGGCCTGCCTGATGCTTCCGGTGGTGATCCGCAGCAGCGAGGAGATGCTCCGCCTGGTCCCGGACGAGCTGCGGCAGGCGAGCCTGGCGCTGGGGGCCCGCAAGTGGCGGACCATCCTGACCGTCGTCCTCCCGGCGGCGATCTCCGGCATCACCAGTGGTGCCCTGCTGGCGGTGGCCCGGGCGGCCGGCGAGACCGCGCCGATCGTCATCGTCACCGGCATCGTCTTCTCCACGAACACCAACCTCTTCGACGGCTCGAACACTGCGCTGCCGGCGCAGATCTTCCGCAACGCGAGCCAGCCGTTCATCGGTGCCCAGGATCGGGCCTGGGGGGCGGCGTTGACCCTGATCGTGATCGTGGTCCTCTTCACGATCGTCTCCCGAATCATCGCCAACCGCTTCGCCCTGAAGGAGCGCTGAACCATGGCCACCCCGAACACCACCTCCGCCGGTACCGTCACCTCCCACCCCTCGGTCGCCGTGAGCGCCCCCACGAAGGGCTGGAACGCCGCCGCCCCGGACACCCCGGACGGTGCCGCCACCACCCTGATGAACCTGGAGGACGTCAGCGTCCACTACGGAAGCTACGAGGCGGTCCGGGGCACCTCGATGCCGATCCGGCAGAACCAGATCACCGCCATGATCGGCCCCTCCGGGTGCGGCAAGTCCACCATCCTGCGGTCGCTGAACCGGATGAACGACCTGATCCCTGGTGCCCGGGTGACCGGCACCGTCAGCTACCACGGGCAGGACATCTACGCCAAGGGCGTGGACCCGATCCAGGTCCGTCGCCGGATCGGGATGGTGTTCCAGAAGCCGAACCCGTTCCCCAAGTCGATCTACGACAACGTGGCGTACGGGCTCCGGATCAACGGGATCAAGGGCAAGCTCGACGACCACGTCGAGGAGGCCCTGACCGGTGCCGCCCTCTGGGACGAGGTCAAGGACAAGCTCAAGACCAGCGGACTGGCCCTCTCCGGTGGGCAGCAGCAGCGGCTCTGCATCGCCCGGACGATCGCCGTCAAGCCGGACGTGATCCTGATGGACGAGCCCTGCTCGGCGCTCGACCCGATCGCCACCAGCAAGATCGAGGATCTGATGTACGAGCTGTCGAAGTCGTACACGATCGTCATCGTCACCCACAACATGCAGCAGGCCGCGCGGGTCAGCCACTACACCGCGTTCTTCACCGCCGAGGTGGACGAGAAGCAGGTACGTCACGGTCGGCTGGTGGAGTTCGACCAGACCTCGCGGATCTTCACCAACCCGGGTGACAAGCGGACCGAGGACTACATCACCGGCCGCTTCGGCTGACCGGTGACCCCGTACGCCGGGGTGGGACACGGGAGAGGGTCGGTGCGGCCGGGTGGCCGGCTGCCGGGGGAAGGTGATGTGTCAGTCGACGACGCGGGTTCGAAGTTGGTGCACATCGCCGTGCCGGCGGCGTACGTGCAGCACGTCGCGGCGCTCCTGGCCGAACTGGACGACTGGGGGGTGCAGGCGCGGCCAGTGCCCCGACAGCCCCGTCCCCGCCCACCGGAGGCCGCCGACTGGCCGACGACGGAGCTGAGGCAGTTCGCCCGGGGGCGATCCAAGAGCCACGATACGGTCCTGCGGATGCTGGACCTGCTCTCCACCCGGCCCGGCGAGTGGTTCTCGGCGGAGGAGGTGTGCGCCACCATCGGGGTGCCCCGACACCGGCTCGGTGGTGCCCTCGCCGGGGTGAGCCGGATGCTGCGCGCCCACCCGGCCTTCCGTGACCTCGGGCTGCCGTTGAACAGGTACGTCCCCAGCTCGCTCGACGGGGAGACCGGCACCTTCTACTGGATCAGCCCCGAGCAGGCCCGACGCTGGCAGGAGATCCGCGCCGAGCCGACCTGACCCGCCGCCGCCCGGCCCACGCCGACCTGGACCGGCCGCCCGCCGGCAGGTCCGCGCCGACCTCGTTCGGCCGCCCCCGGCAGGTCCGCGCCGACCTCGTTCGGCCGCCCCCCGGGCAGGTCCGCGCCGACCTCGGCCGGGTGGGTCTCAGCCCCGGTGGTAGTTGACGTGTGCCGCCCAGCCGGCGAAACCGAGCCGCTCGTAGAGGGACACCGCCGCCCGGTTGGAGTCGTCGACGTAGAGCATCACCCGGTCCAGCCCGCGCCGGTCCCGCAGGTACGCCAGCCCGGCGGTGGTCAACGCCCGACCGAGGCCGCCGCCGTGGGCCGCCGGGTCGACGCCGACCACGTACACCTCGCCCATCGGCGGCGAGCCCGGCCGCTCGTGCACCTTCGTCCAGTGGAATCCGAGCAGCCGGTCGGTGGCGGTGTCCACTGCGAGCAGGAAACCGGCCGGGTCGAACCAGGGTTCGTCGAGGCGTACCCGCAGGTCGGATCCGGTCCATCGGCCCTGCTCGGGATGATCGGCGAAGGCCCTGGCGTTGACCGCGAGCCAGGCGGCGTCGTCGACGCCGGGGCGGAACGCCCTGATCGTCACCCCGTCGGGCAGGCGGGGCGGCTCGATCGGCGCGGTCAGGGACCGGCGCAGTTGCCAGAGCACCCGGGCGCGGGTGAAGCCGAGGTCGACGGCGAGCGCGGCGGCCGACGGGTGGTCGCCGTGGGACCACGCGCGCACCGGCCCGGTCGCCGCCGCCAGGACGCCCCGGGCCAACGCCCGTCCGGTGCCCCGCCTGCGGTGGGCCGGGTGCACCACCAGGTCCACCCCGGTTCCGGTGGTGGTGTCGGTGACGTCGAGGTGGGCGTACCCGGTGAGGGTGCCGTCGTGGGCGCGGGCGGTGAGGTGCACGGCCGGGGCCTCGGGGTCGCGCAGGCGCAGGAGGACGTGCTCGTCCAGCGGTTCGGCCCCGTCGGCGTCGGCGGCCGCCCGGACGACGGCCAGGACCTCGGTCACCTCGGCGGCGGAGAGCCGGTCGGCCCGGCTCACCCGGTCGGTGGTGGGTTCGGCGCTGCCCACCCGTTCGGTGGTGGGTTCGGTGCTGCTCGCCCGTTCGGTGGTGGGTTCGGTGCTGCTCGCCCGGTCGGGGGTCGGTTCGGCGCTGCTCACCACGTCACGGTAGCCGCTGGGACCGACCTCGGTACGCCGGTGCCCGAGGCGGGTCCGGGGCGGTCCGGGGCCGGACCCGCCTCGGGGCGGGGTGCGGGCGGGACCTGTCAGGTCGCGCCGTCGGGCAGGGCGGTGAGGCGGAACCGGCTGGTCAGGTCGGGCAGGGCGTAGCGCAGGGCGTCGACGGTGCCCTGCCGGTCGCCGCCGGCGTCGTGCAGGAGCACCACCGAGCCGGGCTGGACGTAGGTGGTCAGGACGTTGGCGATGCGCTGCGGCCCCGGTGCCCGCCAGTCCGATGGGTCCACCGTCCAGTGCAGCGGGGTCATGCCCAACTCCCGGGCCACCGAGACCACCGGGTACGTCCACGCCCCGCCGGGTTGCCGGAACCACACGATCGGCGCGTCCGGTACGGCGGCCCGGATCGCCTGGCTGGTCCGGATGAGGTCGGCCCGGATCACGTCGGGCGAACGCTTGCCGAGCAGGAGGTCGTGGTTCCACGAGTGGTTGCACAGGGTGTGCCCGTCGGCGGCGATCGCCCGGACCAGGTCCGGGTGGTTGCGCGCGTTCTCGCCGACCACGCAGAAGGTGGCCTTGAGTCCGTACTCGCGCAGCACCTGCAACACCTGGGGGGTGTAGTTCGGGTCGGGGCCGTCGTCGAAGGTGAGGGCCACCTCGTCGGTGCCGGTGGTGAGCTGGCTGCCGTAGAGGCCGTCGTCGCTGGAGGAGGAGGGGACAGGCGAGGGGCCGCCGCTCTGGGGCGCCTCGTCGGGTCCGTCCGGGGTCGGGTTCGCGGTGCCTGTCACCGGGGGTTGCTCGGCGTACTGGGTGCCGGTCATCTCGGCACCCAGGCCGGGGGACTGGATCGCAGCGGGGTCGGCGACCAGGCTCCGCCCGAGCGCGTACGCCGAGCCCAGGAGCGCCACCACCACCAGGGTGACGAGCGCGGCGGTCCGCCCGGCGGTCGCGGCCCGCATCAGGCGTTCCGTCCCGGTACCTCGGGCGGGTTCGGGCCACCCGCTGCCCGGCTCCCCGTTTTCACTGCACGCACCGTGGTCCCTTCCTCGCTAATCCGGCAGTCAGAATAGAGCCGGCGAGAAGGGCAAATGGTGCGTATCGGGATAATCGCCCGAGGCGACGGGTCAGGCGGGTACGGGAGCCTTTTCGGTCTCCGGGAGCGACCGGGACGGCGGCACGACGAACTTGTAGCCGACCTGCCGGACCGTGCCGATCATCGACTCGTACTCCGAGCCGAGCTTGGCCCGCAGTCGACGGACGTGCACGTCGACGGTCCGGGTGCCACCGAAGTAGTCGTACCCCCAGACCTCGCGCAGCAGCTGGTCACGGGTGAACACCCGGCCCGGGTGCTGGGCGAGGAACTTCAGCAGCTCGAACTCCTTGTAGGTGAGGTCGAGGGGGCGGCCCTTGAGGCGGGCGGCGTAGGTGTCCGGGTCGATGGTCAACTCGCCGGCCCGGATCGAGCCGCCGGCCCCGCTGGTGGCGTTGCTGAGTCGGCCGACCGCCAGCCGTAGCCGGGCCTCCACCTCCGCCGGTCCGGCGGAGGCGAGGATGACGTCGTCGACCCCCCAGTCGGCGTTGAGGGCGATCAGCCCCGCCTCGGTGACCACCGCGACGAGCGGCACCCCGAGCCCGGTGGCGTGCAGCATCCGACAGGTCGCCCGAGCCTCGCTCAACTCGGAGCGGGCATCCACCAGGACCGCGTCCGGGCTGGGCCCGGCCACCAGGGTGCGTACGTCGCGGGGTGCGGTCCGCACCGAGTGTGGCAGCAGGTCCAGCGCGGGCAGGACTGCCGATGGTTCGCCTGCGCGTGCGGTCACCAGGAGCAGGAGTTCCACACGATCACCTCCGTCCGGCGGCTGTACGCCGCGCGCGACCGGCGGCGTCCGGGGAGGCGTCGCCGGCAGTTGACGTTGGCCCGGCGTCAGGGGCCGGCCCTCACGCCGCTGTCAGGAACTGACGAGCGCAGTGGTCGGGGCTGACGTCTCGTTCCCGGCATCGCTGGCGGGCGGGTGTCGGCACGAGCCTAACCGATGGCTCACGCCTGGCCATTCCGCCTTATCCCGTTCATCACTTGTGCCCCATCTTGTAGACCAGGTTTTAACGTGGCCGAAACCGTGTCCCCCGGACTCGCCGCCCGGTCTGGCACGATCGGTACGTGCATCCCTCCAGCCCGCCCGGGACAGGGCGCGATCCGTGGGCCGACGACGACGCGGGCCCGAGCGCCACCGCGCCGACCCCGCGATCCGGCCCGACCGACGCGGAACCCCCGGCCAAGCGGAGCCGACCGCGCCGGTTCCGCAAGAGCGGCGAGGCGGCACGTCGCCCCGACGACGAGCCCGACCCGACCGACGACGAGGTGGACGACGAACCACCGGTCGAGATCTCCCGGCAGCTCTCGCTCACCGTCGCCGGTTTCGCCGCGCTCCTCGGCATCGGCCTGGTGCTCGGTGCACAGACCGCCGGCCCCGGGCACCGGCTGCCCTTCGCGATCATCCTGTTCGGTGTCCAACTGCTGTTCATCCTGGCCTGGACGATGGCGGTCCGGCCCCCCGCGCTCCTGGTCGTCGCCGTGGTCAGCGCCGGATCCGCGGTGGTCGCCAACGTCGTCGCCGTCCGCTCCGCCGAGCCCGGGCTCGCCCCCCTGGGGTACGTCGTGGTGGCCGGGTTCGTGGTCGCCGTCGCCGGTCAGCTCGTCCGCCGGACCGACCGGGCCCGGGTGACCGACTCCCTCGGGGTCACCCTGCTCACCGTCCTCGGGGTGGTCGCCTTCGCCGGACTGCTCGTCCTCAGCCGCATCCCGGCCGGGACCCAGGCCGTCACCGTCTGCCTGACCGCCGCCGGGGTGGCGCTGGCCGTGGCCCGGTCCACCGACGCCGTGCTCGTCTGGCCCCGCCTCGCCCCCCAGGTGCCGCGAGCCGCAGCCGGGGTGGTGGTCGGGGCGATGGTCGGCACCCTGGCCAGCGCGGTCTTCGGGAGCTTCCTGGTGGCCCCGTTCACCCCGTCCCGGGCCGCGCTGATCGGGCTCCTCGCGGCGGTCACCGCCGTCCTGGCCGACCTCGCCCTCGGGTACGCCGAGGTGGGCCGGGTGATGGCCGGTGAGCCCCCCACCATGTGGATCGCCCGGCATCTCCAGGGTCCGCTCGGCGGCTTCGCGATGGCCGCCGCAGCGGCGTACCCGATGTGTCGGTTGTTGCTGTGAACCGCCGATTGAGGTTTCCTCGCATCGGGTAAACCGCACCCCTGCGGCCACGACCGTGGATCCGCACGACACCCCGAGAAAGTGGAGGCGGCGTGGCCGACAGCTACCCGACGTCCGACGGCCGACCCCGCCGATCAGGTCGACCCCGGCGGCGGGGACGCAAGGTGCTCGTCACCCTCGTCGTCCTGGTGCTGCTCCTCGGCGGGCTGGCGGTCGCCGCAGACCGGGTCGCCGTCTCGGTCGCCGAACGGACCATCGCCGACCAGGTGCAGCAGGAGGTGAGCCGACAGCGGATCGACTCCGCAGCCCCGCAGGTGGAGGTGGCCGGCTTCCCCTTCCTCAACCAGGTCGTCGCCGGCCGATACGAACAGATCAGCATCCAGCTGCGCGACGTACGCGGCTCGGTCCAGGGCAACGCCGTCAACCTGCCCTCCCTCGACGTCGACGCCCGCAACGTCCGGGCCTCCCTGGACACCCTGCGGACCGGGCAGGGCGACGTGATCGCCGAGACCGTCGACGGCACCGGCACGATCACGTACGACAGCCTCGCCGCCCTCCTCGACCGGCCGGGACTCAAGCTCGGCGAGCGCGACGGCCGCCTCGCGGTCACCGCCCCGGTGGACATCCTCGGCCAGGAGCTGACAGTCAGCGGGACCGCCGAGGTCACAGTCGGCGACCAGGGTCAGGTGGCCCTCAAGGTCGACGAGGTGGACGCCGAGGGGCTCCCCGCCCTGCCGCTGGCCCGTACCCTGCTCAACCAGTGGGCGCAGGGCATCTCGATCGACGTGCCCCTGCCGGAGCTGCCGTTCCAGTTGACGGTCCGGGAGGTCCGGCCGCTGCCCGGCGGCCTGGAGGTGACCGCCGACGCCCGGGACGTCCCGATCAACCAGCGTGTCGGATAGGCGTCCCGGATGGTGGTCGGCGGGTGGCATTCGGCGCGAGGGCTGGTAGCGTCGCTGCCCATGGGGACGTTCCTCACGAAACGGCGCGTGGTCGACCTGTGCCGCGTGGCCACCTGCCTGTGTTGCTCCGCCATCTGACGGCGGGGCTGTCCCTGGCTGCCTGAGGCAGCCTTCCGGCACGTGGGTTCTATCGAATCCCGATCGCCTCCCCCTGAACGCCCGGCAGCGGCGCCGTCGCACGAACCCGTGATCCGCCAAATCCATGGGATCCCGCGCGTGGTGCGACCACCTTTCCGCGCGCTGGCTCACCACCAATCCTCACCAGGGAGAGATCTGATGAGTCGCGACACCGCACTCGTCTCGGCCGAGTGGGCCGAGAAGAACCTCGACGCCCCGGGCGTCGTCTTCGTCGAGGTCGACGAGGACACCTCGGCCTACGACACCGGGCACATCGCCGGTGCCGTCAAGCTCGACTGGAAGACCGACCTCCAGGATCCGGTCCGCCGGGACTTCGTGAACAAGAACCAGTTCGAGGCGCTGCTCTCCGAGCGGGGCATCGGCAACGACGACACCGTCGTCCTGTACGGCGGCAACAACAACTGGTTCGCCGCGTACGCGTACTGGTACTTCAAGCTCTACGGCCACCGCGACGTCAAGCTGCTCGACGGCGGTCGCAAGAAGTGGGAGCTGGACGCCCGCCCGCTGGTCACCGACGCGGTGCAGCGCCCCGGCACCCAGTACGTCGCGCAGGAGCCGGACAACACCATCCGCGCGTTCCGCGACGAGGTGGTCGACGCCATCGGGGTCAAGAACCTTGTCGACGTGCGGAGCCCCGACGAGTTCGCCGGTCGGCTGCTCGCCCCCGCCCACCTCCCGCAGGAGCAGGCCCAGCGGGCCGGCCACATCCCCACCGCGATCAGCGTGCCGTGGTCCAAGGCCGCCAACGAGGACGGCACCTTCAAGTCCGACGACGACCTCCGCAAGATCTACGGCGAGGCGGGGTTGGACGACGGCAAGGAGACCATCGCGTACTGCCGGATCGGCGAGCGCTCCTCGCACACCTGGTTCGTGCTCCAGGAGCTGCTCGGTCACCAGAACGTGAAGAACTACGACGGCTCCTGGACCGAGTACGGCTCGCTCGTCGGCGTGCCGGTCGCCCTCGGTGACGAGCCCGGAAAGGCGTGATCGAGATGACTGCTCCCACCGCCGCCGGTTGCGCCGCGCCCGACCAGGCCGCGCCGCTGCCCGCCAGTCTCGACCTGGAGAAGGAGACCGTCATCACCGGTCTGGTGACGGCCGAGTCCGGCGAGGTAGTGCCGGGCGCGTACGTCCGCCTGCTCGACTCCACCGGTGAGTTCACCGCAGAGGTGGTGACCTCCCCGGCCGGGCAGTTCCGGTTCTTCGCCGCTCCGGGTGCCTGGACCCTGCGGGCGCTGTCCCGGCACGGCAACGGCGACACCGCCGTCACCGCTGCCCGGGGCGTGAACGAGGTAGCCGTCACCGTCGCCGCCTGAGGTGCAAGGAAGGGCCCCCTGTTAACGCCTGCGGTATAGCGGGGTACCCCTCTCACCACGTACGAACGGCTCGGGCCGGTCCTCCCCGTGCGGGGAGGACCGGCCCGAGCCGTCCGCGTGTTCGGGAGGGGTTCTCCGGGGCGGCTGATGGGCTCGGGGCGGGTGCAGGGGGCCTGGGTTGAGCTGGGCGTTTAGCCTTGAGGAATGTTGATGTTGCGCCGGGCGGCCGTGTTCGTGGGCGTCCTGACCCTCAGCTCGACCGTCCTCGTCCCGCCGGCTGCGGCCACGACGACCGCTGCGGCCACGACGACCGCTGCGGCCACGACGACCGCTGCGGCCACCACGGCGGCTGCGGCCACGACGACGGCTGTGGCCACGACGACGGCTGCGGCCACCACGGCGGCGGTCTCGACGACGACGTCGGCGGCCACCCAGGCGGCTGCGACGTCGTACGACCGGCCGACGACGTCGGCGGCAGAGGCGTCGGTGGCAGGGGTGTCGGCGGCAGGGGCGTCGGTGGTGCGCGGGCTCCCGGCCGAGCGGCCGATGCGCCTCGACACCCAGGTCGTCGACGAGGCCGACGTGCTCGGTGCCCGACGCGGCGAGGTGGAGTCGGCGCTCCAGGAGCTGCGACAGGAGACCGGGCTCCAGCTCTTCGTGGTCTACGTCCAGACGTTCAGCGGACGCAGTGCGCAGAACTGGGCCGACGAGACCGCCGAGCGCAGTGACCTTGGCACCCGGGACGCCCTGTTGGCCGTCGCCACCCGGGACCGGTCGTACGCGTACTCCTTCGACCGGGACTATCCGATGACCGACGGCCAGCTCGACCAGGTGGCCCGGGTGGCGATCGAGCCTCCGCTCGGCGCGAACGACTGGGCGGGTGCGGCGATCGGGGCGGCCGACGGATACCGGGCGGTGCTCGACAGGACCACCATTCCGGAGCCGGCCATCCAGCCCGGCCCCCCGGACACCCCGTCGAGCGGGGAACGGGCGGCCTCGTTGGCGAAGGTCCTCGTACCGCTGGGATTGATTGTCGCCGGGCTGCTGGCGCTCTGGCTGGTGCCGAAGGCCCGGCGACGCAGGCAGGCGCGGGAGTCCGCCGCGTTGGCCAAGGCCAAGACCGAGGAGATTGCCGGTCGGGCCAACGTCCTGCTGGTCGAGCTGGACAACGAGCTGCGCGCCAGCGAACAGGAACTCGTCCTCGCCACCGGACAGTACGGGCCGGAGGCCACCGCGTCGTTCACCGCAGCCCTCGCTGCGGCCCGCGCCGAACTGGGCGAGGCGTTCCGACTCCGTACCAGCCTCGACCAGGACGAGAACATCGACGACCCGACGCGACGACAGCGCCTCCTGGAGATCGTCGAGCGGTGCGAGCGGGCCGACAAGGGCCTCGACGCCGAGGCGGAGGCCTTCGAGAGGCTACGCGGGATCGAGCCCCGGGTGACCGAGTTCCTGACCGCGCTGGCGACCCGTCGGGCCGACCTCGACCAGCGGGCCGGGCGGGCCGAGGCCACCATGACCGCCCTGCACCGCCGGTACACCGACTCGGCGCTGTCCACAGTGGCCGGTGACGTGACCGAGGCCCGGGAACGGCTGGCCTTCGCCGCCGCGACGCTCGACGAGGCCGGGGCTGCGGCCCGCGAGCAGGCCCTGCCCCGGGCGGCACTGGGGGTACGGACCGCCGAGGAGGCACTGGGGCAGGTGGAGACGCTGCTCGACGGGATCGAACGGCTCGACGGTGACCTCACCGCCGCCCGGGAGGCCGCCGACGCCCTCCTCGCCGAACTGGACACCGAGATCGCCCAGGGCCGCGCCCTCCTCGCCGGCCGTCCCCTCCCACCGCCGCCCGGCCAGCACCCGGTCCCCGGGCAGAATCCGACGCCGGGGCAGCCCTCGACGCCGGGGCAGCCCTCGACGCCGGGGCAACACTCGATTCCGGGCCAGTATGCGGTCCCCGGCCAGCATCCGACGCCAGGGCATCCCGGGATGCCGGGCGGTGGGGAACTTCCGCCGGAGCGGCAGGCCGAGTTGACCGCCGCGGTGACCAGGGCGGAGCAGGTGACCGCCGCCGTACGCGCGGAGTTCGCCGGACCGACGACGGACCCGCAGGCGGCGGTGCACAGGCTGGAGGAGGTGGACGCCGCCATGGACCGGGCGCTGGCCAGCTCGATCGAGGCCGCCCAGCGGGTGGCCCGGGCACGCTCCCTGCTTCCCCGGAGCATCCAGGTGGCCGCCGCCGAGATCGACTCGGCGAGCCGGTTCGTGCACACCCGACGTGGTGCGATCGGTCAGCAGCCCCGGGTCCTGCTCGCCGAGGCCGGTCAGCACCTCGACCGGGCCCGGTCCCTCGCCGAGGTCGATCCGGTCACCGCGTTGGCCGCCGCACAGCAGGCATCCACGCTCGCCGGTCGGGCCTCCCAGGCGGCCCGGTCCGACGTGAACACCTGGAACCAGGGTGACTTCGCCGGGCACGGCGGAGGCTCCGGGGGTGACGCCTTCTGGGGCGCCCTGCTCGGCGGGATCCTCGCCGGCAACTCCTCGGGCGGAACCTGGGGCGGCGGGTACGGCGGCAGCTCCAGCCGCTCCCGGCGTAGCAGCTCCAGTTACCGGTCCAGCGGGTCCAGCCGCAGGTCAAGCGGGTCGAGCAGCCGTCGCAGCGGTGGTGGCCGCAGCAGCGGTGGCCGTCGGGGCGGCGGCGGCCGGTTCTGACCGCAGTCCGGCAGCCCGGCGGGTCAGCCCGCGTCGCCGGGCCCGGTCAGCGCAGGAGTCGGCGGGCGCAGTCGCCGTGGTGCTCCGGACTGAGCACGCAGCGGCGGCCGTTGCCCACCAGCCGGTCGCAGAAGACCTGACGCCGTACGCCATGCAGGCCCGCCTCGCTCAGGGGCGTCTCGCCGAGCACCAGCTCCGGCAGGAACACCAACGACCTGGAGACCGTCCGCGCCAACAGGTACGCGGCGGCCAGATCCGTGACCCGTACGGTGAGATGGACGACGCCCGGGGGCGCTCGCCGTCTTCGGCCGTGGTCACGACCAGCCGCCCGGGGTGAACTGGCGCTGCCAGTCCCGTAGGGCCCGTTTGATCCGGACGTTCTCCTCGCGTACGGAGCCCGGCTCGGCGTGCAGCCGGTCCAGGTCACGGGCGACCCGGTCGAGGAACCGGGCGACCTCGATCGGGTCCAGCCCTCGCCGGACCAGGGTGAACTGTCGCTGTTGGACCTGCTCGCGCCGCAGCGGCCGGCGCTCGGGTCCGTGTGTCGCCGGTCGGTGCTCGGGTCCGTGTGTCGCCGGCTGGCGCTCGGGTCCGTGTGTCGCCGGCTGGCGCTCGGGTCCGTGCGTTGCCGGTCGGTGCCGCCCGGACCGTCGGTGGCCTTCCACGATCGGATCGCGGTGTCGACCAGTGTTGGGCGGGCGGACGGTGGCTCGGCCGAAGGCGGTGTGACCGGTCGCTGCGCCTGCCCGGTCGGGCCGGGTGGTCGAGCCTGTCCGGTCGGTTCGGGTGGGTGGGGCGGTGCGGGGCCGCCAGCGGAGGTGCCGGAACGGGTTGCGCAAGGTCGACCACCTTTCGGCGAGGACCCCGTACTCGGAGTGTGGGGGGTTGTCGGGGCTGGGACGGATCCACCGTGGACCCGCGCCAGCCGGTGCGAGCTCTGCCCGTTGCCACGCGAGGAGCGCGCCGCGATCGGCAGCATCGCCCTGAACCGGCTCACCGAGGAAGGTGCTTACGCCGGTACGCCGGTACGCCGGTACGCCGTGAGAGGGGAACCCCTCTCTACCGTAGGCGTTAACAGGGGGCCCTTCCTTGCACGGGGGTGCCGGGCCGGAGGACCGGCACCCCCACACGCGTCAGATGCCGGTTGCTCGGGTGCAGGTCGAGGAGGGGTTCAGCGCGAAGTCCACGGTGTGGGTGAAGCCCGCGTCGACCCTGATCCGCTGCACCTGCGGGACCCAGCCGTCCTTGGCGGCGATGACGTCGTACCGCCCCCGGGGCAGCCACCAGACGTACCGTCCCGCCGCGTCGGCGGTCAGGGTGTACCCGGTGGCCTGGTCGACCAGGTTGGCCCGGACCGTGGCCGGTACCCCGACGGTGGTCCCGCCGCAGGTGACCCCGGTGACAGTGCCCTGGATCTTGCCCCAGTTGCTGGGCGGGGCCACGTTCATCTTCACCGTCACCGGCGGCACCGGGTACGGGGAGTCCGAGACGACCCCCAGTTCACCGAGGTACGCACCCGGCTGTGCCACACCGGCCTGGGCGGTGGCGGTGAAGGTGACGGTGACGGTGCGGGAAGCCCCCGGGTCGAGGGTGAAGCTGGTCGGGTCGGTGGTCAGCCACGGCAGGTCGGCCGACTCCGTGCACCTGTCCAACCCGTCGAGTCGCTCACTGTCGGCGGAGCCGACGAACGAGCTGGGCGAACCGCCGATCTTGTACGTCCCGCACGCCGCCGCCCCCCGGTACCTGGGGAACCCGGTGTTGGGTAGGTCCCGCCAGGCTCCGGCGACCGGGTCGTAGCCGAGGGTGAAGTTGGTGACCGCCGTCGAACCGTTGGTCACCCCACCGGCCAGGATCAGCAGCCCCCCGGCGGTGGTGTACTGGGAGCCCCACAGGTCCACCGGGAGGTTCGGCAGGGCCGTCCAGGTGCCGGCACCCGGCTCGTACCGCCAGGTGTCGGTGTACTCGGTGGCCCCCACGCCCCCGGCGCAGTAGACGGATCCGCCGATCCCACCGCAGCCCAGCCAGGAGACCGGGTGCGGGTAGGTCGCACCGGTGGTGAAGGTGGCGGTGGCCGGGTCGAACACCACTGTCTTGTCGGACTCGGTGCAGGTGGCGTCGAGGCAGCCGCCCACCAGGTAGATCTTTCCGTTGACGACAGCACCACCGGCCGCCGCCGCCGGGGCCGGGTTCACCGCCCCGGGGACGGTGCTCCAGGTGCCGGCCGCCGGGTCGAAGACGTCCACCGAGGCGACCGGGTCGTCGTCGTCACCCCAACCACCCAGCACGTGGATCTTGCCCCCGACCACTGCGGCCACCGGCTTCGACCGGGCGTTCGGCAGGTCCGGCAGGGCCGACCAGCTCGCTGCGGCGGGGTCGTACACCCAGGCCTTGCGCTCCAGTCCGGTGCCGCCGCCCCCGCCGACGGAGTAGATCCGGCCGTCGAGGTTGACCGCCGCGTTGTCGTAGATCGCGGAGGGGAGCTTGGCGACGGGTGCCCACGCGTCGGCAGCGTTCCCGCCCGACCGGTCCGGTGCGATCCGGTCGGTGTGCCCACCGCCGTACCCGGGGCCGGTGCGGGCCGGGCTGATCCCCTTCACTGTGACGTCCCGGCGGGGCGAACCCGCCCGGTCGGCGAGGGTCTCGAACCCGCCACCGCGTTCGGTGAGGTCCACGGTGGTCGGTGCGGTGCCGGTGTTGCGGACCGTGATCCGGGTGCTCCGGGCACTGTTGTACGGCTGCTGGGACTCCAGGTTGGTCGGGGTCACAGTCAGCCGACCGGCGGTCAGCGCGAAGTCGGCCCGCCGGGCCTGGTCGGCGACGACGGTGACCGACCGGGTCAGCGGCGGGTACGGAGTCCGGGTGACTGTGAACGGGCGTGCCCCGGTCAGGCCGGAGAACAGGTGGTAGAACCCGTCCGCCAGGTTCGCGTCGTCCGGCGTGGCCACCGTGACGGCCCGGTCCTGCGGCCGGTCGTCGCTGGTCACCGTCGCCCCCACCACCGGGGATCCGGTGTTGCGGTCGGTGACGGTGCCGACCACCAGTCCGCCCGGCACGGGGGCGCACTGCCTGTTGACGACCTGGACGTCGTCCACCTGCCACCACCAGGCGTAGGTCCCCTTGAACCGGAACCGGACCTGGACGGCGGCGGTGTTCGCCGCCGAGGTCAGCGGGACCTCCTCGACCCGGGGGCCCCGACGGCTGGCGGTCTGGTGCCACACGTTGGTCCAGGTCGCCCCGGCGTCGGTGGATACGTCGACGTCGGCGGTGTCACTGAACCCGACCGCCCGCCAGTCGCTGTTGAACCGGAGCACCGGGGCTCCGGCCCCGGACAGGTCGACCGGTGGGGTGACCAGGTCGGTGTCCTGGGTGTTGCCCGCACCGAGCTGGTCGGAGTCGACGATGGCGAAGCCGCCGGTGCCGCCGGTGAGGTTCCCCCGTCGGCCCAGGTCCGTGAAGACCCAACCCCCCTTGTCGGTACGGTTGCGCACCGTCCAGCCCTCCGGGGCGGACGTACCGTCGAAGCTCTGCGACAGCAGCGGGGCGCTGAGGCTGGCGGCGTACCCGGCGGCGGTGCAGCCCGCCTCGACGGGGACCGCCACGTCCACGGTCTTCGCGCCGTCGGTGACCGTCACCTCGGACTGGACGGTCCGGTAGCCCGGGTACCGGGCGGTGGTGGTGAGCCGGTAGTCGGCGTCGCCGGGCACCGTCACCGAGTACCGTCCGGTCACCGGGTTGGTGAAGACGGGTGCCCCGGGACGACCGGAGACCTCGATCGAGGCGTACAGCGGCCAGCCGTGGCCGGAGCCGTCGGTGACGGTGCCGGAGATGGTGACCGAGGTGGCGGCGCGCAGCGTGAAGTCGCGTACCACCTCGTCGCCGTCGGCGACGGTGACGGTCTCGGTGCGCTCGCCGTAGCCGTAGGCGCTGGCGGTCAGGGTGACCTCGCCGGCCGGGACGGTGAGCGAGTACCGGCCCGCCGAGTCGGTGGTGGCCTGTCGGGTGCCGGCGACGACTGTCGCCCCCACCAGGGGGTCACCGTCGGCCGCGTCGGTCACCGTCCCGCCGACGGTGCCGACCGGGCCGCGCGGGGCCGCCTCGACCGCCGCGTACGCGTCGAGCCGCCCCTCGCCGAAGACGTTGTTGTCGTCGGCGGTCCCCCCGCAGGTGGTGGCGTCGACGTCGACGGCGGTGTCGTCGAGGAGCGTCTCGGTGGCGGCGAGGTCCCCGCGCAGCGTCGGCGCTGCCGACCAGAGCAGGGCGACCGATCCGGAGACGTGCGGCGCGGCCATCGAGGTGCCGTTGAACGCCGCGTACCCCCCGCCGGGGACGCTGGACCGGACGTTGCTCCCCGGGGCGGCGATGTTCGGCTTGAACCTCGCCGGGTCGGTGGCGTTCCCCCGGGACGAGAAGCTGGAGATGGCGTTCGTCGACGTGTACGACCCCACCGCGTACGAGTTCGGGTAGTCGCCGGGGGAGCCGGCGGTCCCGCAGGCCGGTCCCTCGTTGCCGGCGGAGAAGACCGGGAAGATCCCGGCGGCCCGCCAGGCGGTGACGGTCTGCTGGTACCACGGGTCTCCGCCGTCGCCGCCCCACGAGTTGTTCACGATGTCGGGGCGCAGGTCGGGTCGGGGGTTCTGGCCGCTCGCGTCGGTCGGGGCGAGGACCCACTGACCGGCGGCGAGCAGCGCGGCGTCGGCGCAGCTGGTGCTGGCGCACCCCTTGGCGGCGATCCACTTCGCGCCGGGGGCCACACCCACCTGGTTCCCGGCCCCGTCGTCGCCGACCATCGTGCCCATGGTGTGCGTACCGTGGTCGTTGTTGTCGCAGGGCGCGGCCCCGGAGCACACCCGGGTCGGGTCGAACCAGTTGTACGCGTGGTCGAAGCGACCTCCGCCGAGGTTGCCCCGGTACGCACCGACCAGCGCCGGATGGTCGTACGCCACCCCGCTGTCGATGTTGGCGACCACCACGCCCTCGCCCCGGACGCCGAACTCGTCCCACACCCGGGGTGCCCGGATGTTCGTCACTCCCCATTCGGCGGCTTTGGTGCCGGCGCGTCCACCCTCGGCCGGGGTCGGCTTGACCAGCGGATAGCTGCGGCTCGCCGCGACCCGGGCCACCTCGGGGCGGGCCGCGATCTCGTCGAGCAGGGCCCGGTTGCCCTCGACCCGCAGCGCGTTGGCGATCCAGTATCCGGTGTAGGCGGCTTTCCGCTCGTCGAGCAGCGCCCGCAGCCCACCCTGGGTGCGTTCGGCGGTGGTGGTGAGCAGGCGGTGCACCTCACCGGCCCGCTCGTCGGCGTCGGCGAGCTTCGCCGTACCGGCCAGGGGGGCCTGTTCGCGGAGGTAGACCAGGAAGGTCGCGGTGCCGGTGGCGTCGAGTCGGCGGACCAGTTCCCCGTCGACCTCGGCCCGGGCGGGCGCCGGTGCGGCGGTGGCCGGGGCGGCGAGGGCGGGCTGGGCGGTGAGCGCCAGGAGGGCCGCCGCGACGGCGACCGCCGATCGGCGTAACGCTGATGGTCCGGTGGGTCTGCTGAACACGGTTCCTCCCCACGGTGACGGACCCGATCGGTTCGGGTCCGGTGGCGTGCGCCGGGGTCGCGGCCACGCGGGAGCGGGCGGGGCGGGAGTTACGGATGGTGGCCCCCGGTTCCGCTGAGAGTCATGCTCTGGTGCGGAATCGGGTCGATCAATGCCTGTCGGCTGTCGGCAATCGGTCAAAGAGTTTCGATGAATGGGAACCCGTGTCACGACCCGATGTGCTTGCCGACCCGACTCTCTCCGACCGGCCCGGCGCTGCGTGACACGATGGCCGGGTGAACGCCGCCGCCCCGACCTGGTACGCCCCACCCCCCGAGCCGCAGCCGGAACCCGGGTCGGGCTGGCCGCGCTGGCTGATCGTCGGCACCGTTGTCTGGGCGGTGCTGCTGGCCGCGCTCACCTGGCGTTCGGCCCGCAACGACGAACCCACGGTCCGCGAGCAGCGCAGCCTCTCGGAGGCGGTCCCGGTGGTCGACCGGGCGATCGGTGCCCTGGTCGCGGCCGCCGGTGCCGAACCGGTGGTCCTCCTCGGCCCGGACCGGCTGGACGAGGGGTGCCGCATCACCCCGTTCTCCGACGGGGCCGTCCTGGCGCGGACGGTGGAGGTGGTCGGTGGGTCCGACGACGTCGCCCCCCTGCTGGAGCGGGTCGCGGCCGGACTGCCCGCCGAGTACCAGGCCCGGGTCCGGCCCAGTGACAGGGGTCTGCGGCTGCGGGCCGACGCGGGGGAGTTCGTCACGATCACCGGGGAGGCCGACGGGCCCGGTCGGGCCCGGTTCACCGCCGACACCGGATGCCGTCCGCTCGGCGGTCACCGGCCGGAGTCGGCACCGGCGGTCGGCCCCGAGGCGGACGCCCTCAGCCGGGTGCTGGCCACCCTGGACCGGCCGGAGGCGACACCGCCGGAGTTGTTGACCACCCGCTGCCCGGACGGCGACCGGCGGGCCCGCACGGTCCGGGTCTCCACCGCGCCCGGGGTGGACCCGTCCGCCGCCCGGACCTCGGACGCCGCCGGGACCGTGGTCCTCGACACCCCCGAGGTGTACGCCTACCGCACCGGCCCGGTCACAGTGGTCGTCGACCACGCCGACGACGGGGTCCGCCTCGCCGCCGCCACCGGGTGCGCCCCGGACGGGAGCTAGCCCCCGGCCCGCCGCCCGGGCGGTAAGCCGTGCCTCCTGACGGGAGCTAGTGGCCCCGGCTGGGGTCGTGCGGCCCCCGGCTGCGCCCCAGGGCGTCCACGGTTCCCCACCGACCCCGGATGTCGAGCAGCTCGATGCGGCCCATCCCCTCCGGCACCATCGGATCGATGATCAGGTGCTCCTGCTGTGGTTCCAGCCCGAGCATGACCCGCAGCAGGAGCAACGGTGTCCCCGCCGACCAGGCCTGCGGGCTGCACGCCGTCGGGTACTGCACCGGGTATTCGGTGAGCGACCGCTGGTAGCCCGCGAACGCCTCGGGCAGCCGCCCGCCGAAGTGCTGGGAGGCGCTGAGGATCGCCTCGCAGATCTGTCCGGCCTCCTCCCGGTAGCCGTACCTGCGCAGCCCCCAGGCGATGATCGAGTTGTCGAACGGCCAGACAGTGCCGACGTGGTAGCCGACCGGGTTGTACCGACTCTGGCCGGTGGCGAGCGTACGGACCCCCCAACCGGAGAAGAGCCGGGGACCGAGGAGATGTTCGGCGATCCTCCCCGCCCTGGACTCGTCGACGATCCCGCTCCACAGCAGGTGCCCGATGTTGGAGGTGAGCGCGTCGACAGGGCGCCCCTCGGGGTCGAGGGCGAGGGCGTAGTACTCCCCGTCTTCGATCCAGAAGTCCCTGTTGAACCGGGCCTTCAACTCCGCCGCCTCCCGTTCCAGCCGGTCGGCGTAGTCCGGATCGTTCCAGAACTTCCGGGCCAGCCGGGCACCCCGGATCTTCGCGTCGTAGGCGTACCCCTGGATCTCGCAGGTGGCCCGGGGGAACCCGGGCAGCCCGCCGTCGGCCCGGGTGATCGCGTCCGGGGAGTCCTTCCAGCACTGGTTGGGCAGCCCGGTGGTCGGGTTGCGGGTCCGGTACCAGACGTATCCGGTGCCGAGCAGGTCACCGTAGGTGTCGATCCAGGCCAGCGCGGCGCGGGTCTGCGCCTCCAGCTGTCGGACCAGTCGACCGTCCCCGGTCCACCGCTCGTACTCGTCGAGGAGGATCACGAACAGGGGGGTGGAGTCGGCCCCGCCGTAGTAGGGGGAGTGCGGTTGCTCCTCGAAGCCGGCCGTCTCGCCGTACCGGAGTTCGTGCAGGATCTTGCCGGGTTCCTCGTCCCGGAAGTCGTCGATCCGGGTGCCCTGGAGGCCGGCGAGGATGGTGATCGTCGGCGGCACCAGGTCGGGCAGGAACGGCAGGATCTGCAAGGAGGTGAAGATGCTGTCCCGGCCGAAGAGGGTCATGAACCAGGGCAGTCCGGCGGCGATCAGGCGTACCCCGATGGTGATCGACTGGTACCGCAGGGCCGCCAGGTCGTTGAGGCTGCGCCGGTACGCCCCGGCCAACGGCCCGCAGTCGCAGCCCAGCTTGGGCGCCCGGTCGATCAGCTCCTGCTGTTCGGCGAGGATCACCTGAGGGGTCCGGTCGCCGATCAGCGGCAGGACGGCCCGGGCGTCCCGGCCCTTGGTGTCCCTGATGACCGCCGCCACGTGCAGCAGGGTGTTCCACTCGTCGTGCGGACCGATCCGGATGTGGAACGTCATCCCCTCCGCGTCGACCTCCGCGTCGGTGCTGCTGGTGATCAGCGACTCGCGGCGGAACCCGGCCCGCTGGTACACCAGCCGCAGCTCGTTGTGCCCCGGTTCGGCGGTGACCCGACCCTGCTTCGGCTGCACGTTCTTGATCTCGAACAGGTCGGCGAAGTCGGTGCCCATCGCGACCCGGACGGTCAGCCGGATCGTCTCCCGGGAGTGGTTGAAGACTGTGAGCTGCTCGGCGAGCCCCTCGCTGATCCACCGGTGCCGCATCAGCGAGACCCGGGTGTCGAGGTCGTGCATCGGCTCGCCGGGGGCGAGGAAGAACTGACTCTGGTACGAGTGCGCGTCGTCGGCGGAGAGCAGGTGCAGGCGCGCCCCGCCGAGGGTCAACACCCAGGTCGACAGGAACCGCGTGTCGAAGGAGAACAGCCCGGTCGGGGCGTCCGGTGCCGGCTCGATGTCCCCCCGGTCGTCGCTGACCAGGAAGGTGTTTCCGTCCAGGATGCTGACCAGGTCGCTCATCGGGTCCCCCCGCCCTGGGCCTGCACCGACTCCCGGGCGGTCTCACGCGGGTCCCGGGTGCCCGGAGGGCTCGGGAGGAACCCACGGAAGGCGAGGAAGAGCCGGATGTCCCCGACGATCGTCGTCTCACTGCGCAGCATCGCCGCGATGGCCTGCTCGGAGCCGGTGACCAGCCGGTCGAAGAAGTCGGATCGGCACACCCAGGTGGCGTCCGCGTCGGAGCTGTCCCGGCTCACCCGGGCCTCGCCCGGGGCCATCTCGACCCGCCAGTGGGCGGTGTGGCCACCGTGGTAGAGGTCGATCCGCAGGCTGCCGCGCAGGGGGCTGCGGAGCACCGCCGGGGCGCGCTCCGGCAGCGATGCGAAGAACTCCTCGGTGGCCCCTGTCACATGTCGAATCGTAGGAGCGGAACGTCTCCGCCGGGCCGGAAGTCGCGCACCGCACCGACTCCGTTCCGGCAGGTCACCCGCCCGGACGCCGGGCGTGGCCTCAGTAGACGAGGGCCTGGACCCCGTCGGCCATTGCCTCCTCGACGAAGACCGCCGCGCCGGCGATCCGTACCCCCGGCAGGACGTCGTCCGGGCCGATGTCCCGGCGGGCGGCGCACTGGGTGCAGGCGGTGACCTGACCGGTGGTCATGATCACGTGCAGCAGCTCTGCCAACGGGGCGGAGTGCGGCAGGTCGAACTCCTGGGCCCGGCCGGGCAGGACGAACCACGTCGACTCGCCGGTCAACCAGAGGGAGACTTCCACCCCGGCGGCGGCGGCGGTGGCGGCGACGGTGAACGCCTGGGCGCACCGCTCCGGGGCGTCCGCACCGGCGGTGGCCTTGACGACGAGAGTACGGGCCATGGGGTCAGCATAGGATGACCATGATGGTTACCGAGATCGGGTTCGTCAGCCTGCTGGTCGCCGGCCTCGGCGCGCTCGCCGGTGGCCTGGTCTATCTGGCTGTTCGCCTGGCGAGAGGCCACTGGTGAGTGGTGCCGCGCGCCGGGCAGCCGTAACGAAGGAAGGACGTCGGTGAGCGACAATCCCCTGCAGCCACCGTGGTTGAACGCGCCGCCGGTCGACTCGTACCCGTACGAGGAGAGTCACGACCTGCGGGTCGGGCCGAAACTGCACCCGGCACTCGACGCCCTGCTGCCGTACGTCGGGGTGTGGCGGGGGCGGGGCCGGGGCGGGTATCCGAGCATCGAGGACTTCGACTACGGCCAGGAGATCCGGATCAGCCACGACGGCCGTCCGTTCCTGTCCTACGAGTCGCGGGCGTGGCTGTTGGACGACCAGAGCCGTCCGGTGCGTCCCGCCGGGCGGGAGGTCGGCTGGTGGCGGCCGGTGCTCGACGGCGAGCGGGTCACCGACGAGCTGGAGGCGCTGATGAGCAACCCGACGGGGGTGATGGAGCTGCACGTCGGCAAGCGCAAGGGCACCCAGATCGAGTTCGTCACCGACGCTGTGGTCCGCACCGCGACCGCCAAGGAGGTCACCGCCGGTCACCGCCTGTTCGGGATCGTCGAGGGGGCCCTGCTGTACGCCCAGGAGATGGCCGCCGTCGGCCACCCGCTCTCCCCCCACCTCTCCGCCCGCCTGACCCGGGTGGCCGGCTGATCCCTGGTCACCCCGGTGGGTGGAGACCGGGCAGGGGGAAGGCGCGGTAGGGCAGAGGGTGGGTGTCGAGGGTACGGATGGGGGCGGCACCCCGCAGGGACGAGGTGAGCCAGGCGGCGTCGGCGGCGCGGAGCTGCTCGGGGGTGACCATCCGCTCGTCGGCTGTGAGACCGAGGGCGGGAGCCTGATCCAGCAGCCACCGGGCGGTCACGCCGGGCAGGATCCCGGTCGCGTCGGCGGGCACGGTGCACAGGGTGCCACCGGTCATCCAGACCACGTTCGCCGTGGGCCCCTCCAGGACGTACCCGTCGGTGGAGACCCAGAGGGCGTCGTCGGCGCCGGTACGGGCGACGAAGCGGCGGGCGGCGCTGCTGGCCGCGTACGAGGTGGACTTGACGCCGGTCGGCAGCCAGCCCAGCTCGGGGCGGCCGGTGGCGGTCACGCCGAGCGGCAGGGTGACCACGTCGATCCCGGTCCGGCGGGCCCGCCGGGCGGTGGCGGGGACCTCGGCCAGCGTGGCGTAGACGGTCGTTCCTCCGCCGCCCTCCGGACCCCGGGTGCAGACCAGCCGCAGCGCACCCTCGACGTCGGGGGGCCATCCGTCGCTGATCGTGTCCAGCAACTCGACCAGGGCGGCCCGGGGCGGCAGGGGCAGGTCCAGCGCGTCGGCCGCCCGGGTCAGCCGGTCCAGGTGCTCGGTGAGCAGCCACGGCCTCCCCGCGCGGAGGTGGAGGGTCTCGAAGAGTCCGTCACCGTGCAGGACGCCCAGGTCGTCGCCGCGCAGCACGGGCTCCGTGACCGGCACCACTGCCCGCCCGAGTACCGCGATCCTCGAATCCGTCACGAGCGCCGAGCCTAGCGGGGGGAGACCGTCACCCCGGCCCCGAACTATGATCGGACGGTGTCCGAATCCTCCCTCGCCGAGATGCTGCGGGCCCGTGGGCTGCGGCTGACTCCGCAACGTCAGCTGGTCCTGGAGGCTGTGCTGGAGCTGGGGCACGCCACCCCGGAGCAGGTCCACACGGCAGTTCGGGAGGTCGCCTCCGGCGTCAACATCACCACCATCTACCGCACGCTTGAGCTGCTGGAGCGGCTCGGCCTGGTGACCCACACCCACCTCTCGCACGGGTCGCCGACCTATCACGCGGCCGGTGAGCACCAGCACGTGCACCTGGTCTGCCGGGAGTGCGGGGCGATCGACGAGGTCGATCCGTCGATGGTCCAACCGTTGGCCGACGAGCTGGCCGGGCAGCGGGGGTTCACGCTCGACATCGGGCACGTGTCATTCTTCGGCGTCTGCGGGCGCTGCCAGGACGGGGGCACCAAATGATCGACATCGCCGGTGCGGTAGCGGCCGAGAGCATCGACCCGCAGACCCGGGAACAGCCGGATCCGGCGCACGTCGCCGTCGGGGTACGGGGCGTCGCCGCGCACTACGGCGACCCGATGCGGGAGCAGCGGACCCTCGCCACCGGGGTCGGGCTGGTGGACCGCTCGCACCGGGGGGTGATCGCGGTCCCGGGCGAGGAACGCGCAGGCTGGCTGCACACCCTCACCTCGCAGCACCTCGCCGCCCTCTCCGCCGGGGAGGGGACGGAGCTGCTGGTGCTCTCCCCGCACGGGCACGTCGAGCAGCACGCCATGGTGGCCGAGGACGGGGACACGACCTGGCTGGACACCGAGCCGGGGATGACCGCCGGCCTGCTCACCTACCTGGAGAGGATGCGCTTCTTCAGCAAGGTGGAGCCCCGGGACGCCACCGCCGACCACGCGGTGCTCTCCCTGGTCGGGCCGGAGGCGACCGGCGCGGCCGCCACCCTGGGGGTGACCGGGTTGGCCGAGCCCGACGTCGTGGGGGTGCCGGGTCCGAAGTTCCGCTCCGGTGAGCTGCCCGCCCGTCCCACCGCCAGGTACGCCGTCGCACCCCTGCCGCTCGGCGGGTGGGCCCGTCGGGTGCCGCTCGGGGTGGACCTCCTGGTGCCACGGGGACAGCTCGACCGGGTCGTGGCCGACCTGCGGGACGCCGGGGTGCCGGTGGCCGGGTTGTGGGCGTACGAGGCGATGCGGGTGGCCGCCCGACGGGCCCGGGTCGGCGTCGACACCGACCACCGGACGATCCCCGCCGAGGTGGATCTGATCGCCCCGGCGGTGCACCTGGACAAGGGCTGCTACCGGGGGCAGGAGACGGTGGCGCGGGTGCACAACATGGGCAAGCCGCCGCGTCGGCTCGTACTGCTGCATCTGGACGGGGTGACCACCGACCAGCCTCCGGCCGCCGGGACCCCGGTGACCCGTGACGGCCGGGCTGTCGGTTTCGTCGGCACCGCCGTGCACCACTTCGAGTGGGGACAGGTCGCCCTCGCCGTGGTCAAGCGCAACGTCCCCGACGACGCCGCCCTCCTCGTCGGCGACACCGCCGCCGCCATCGACCCGGATCCGTCGGCGTGACGACCGGGACGCTGATCACGGTCGCCCCGACCGGTGCGGAGTCGGCGAAGGCCGAGGTCCCGGCGCTGCCGGTGACCCTCGACGAGCTGCTGTCGACAGCGCGGGAGTGCGAGGCGCTGGGTGCCGCCGTCATCCACGTCCACATCCGCGACGACGAGGCGCGTCCCACCCTCGACCCAGGGCGGCTGCGGGAGACGGTGGCGGCGCTGCGCGCTGGCACCGACCTGATCGTGCAGCTCTCCACGGGTGGGGCGGTCACGGATCCGGAGTCCGCCCGGCTCGCCGTCCTCGACGCCGGGCCGGACATGGCCTCCTGCACGATGGGTACCGTCAACTTCGGCGACGACGTCTTCCTCAACCGCTGGGAGTTCGTCGTCGACCTGCACACCCGGATGCAGGACGCCGGTGTCGTCCCGGAGTACGAGATCTTCGACCTGGGCCACCTGACCGCCCTGCAACGGCTGCTGGGCAGGTACGGCCTGCCGCACGGCGGGCACGTCCACGTCGACCTGGTGATGGGGGTGCCGGGCGGGATGCCGGGCACCACCCCGGCACTCGTCGCCGCCGTCCAGATGCTGCGCGACCTCCCCGAGGGCACCACCTTCTCGGCGACGGGGGTCGGCCGTACCACCATCCCGGTCCTGCTGGCGTCGCTGTCGACGGGCGGACACCTGCGGGTCGGCCTGGAGGACACCGTGACGTACTCCAGGGGACGCCCGGTCGAGTCGAACATGCAGCTCGTCGCGCGGGCTGTCGGCTTCGCCCAGCTCGCCCAGCGCCCACCGCTGACCACCGCCGAGGCCCGCGACCTGCTCGGAGTCTGACACCTCTCCGCCGTCGCCGGGTGGTGGGTAGCGTCCGGGGGGTGGCAGAGACGTACGCGGGTGGTGTGCCGTTGGCCGAGGTGGTCCGCTCCGGCTTCGTGGAGGGGGTGCACCGGGGTTCGGTGGTGGCGTTGGACGCCACGGGCTCGGTGGTGGCCGGGGCCGGGGACGTGACCGGGCCGGTCTTCCCCCGTTCGGCGAGCAAACCGTTGCAGGCGGTCGGGATGCTTCGGGCCGGGCTGCGGCTGACCGATCCGGCCGACCTGGCACTGGTGACTGCCAGCCACGCCGGTGAGGATCGGCACCTGGGACGGGTCGAGGCGCTGTTGCGTGGTGCCGGACTCGACGAGTCGGCGCTGCACTGCCCGCCGGAGCTGCCCTTCGGTACGGCGGCCCGGGCGGCGGTGCTGCGGGCCGGGGGCGGGCCGAGCCGGATCCAGATGAACTGCTCGGGCAAGCACACCGGCATGGTGTTGACCTGTCTCGCGGCCGGCTGGACGACTACTGGGTACTGGCAGCCGGAGCACCCGTTGCAGCAGGTGCTGCGCGACACGGTCGAGGAGTTCACCGGGGAGCCGACCACCGCGACCGGGGTGGACGGGTGTGGTGCCCCGGTGCTCGCCTGCTCGTTGACCGGGCTGGCCCGG
Source organism: Micromonospora sp. NPDC000207 (assembly GCF_040300925.1). NCBI lineage: Bacteria > Bacillati > Actinomycetota > Actinomycetes > Micromonosporales > Micromonosporaceae > Micromonospora > Micromonospora sp. NPDC000207. Next base: position 76,296 of record NZ_JBEPEQ010000003.1, on the reverse strand, counting down.
GCCTACCTGCGGCTGGTCGCAGGTGCGCCGGACTCTCCCGAACGGGCCGTCGCCGACGCCGTACGCGCCCACCCGGACCTCGTCGGTGGGACCGGGGCGGAGGACACCGGACTGATGCGGGCGCTCCCCGGCGCGGTGGCCAAGATCGGTGCGGAGGGGGTCCTCGCGGCGGTGGTGCCCGGCGTCGGGGCGGCGGCTGTGAAGATCGACGACGGGGCGTCCCGGCCCCGGCTGGGGGTCCTGGTCTCGGCGCTGCGCCGACTCGGGGTGTCCACTCCGACCCTGTCAGACCTCGCCGAGGTGCCACTGTTCGGCGGGGGAGTGCCGGTGGGTGCGGTGCGTCCGCTCTGGTGACCCGGAGTCCCGGTCTGGGTGGGTGTCCGCATCTGGTGGCCCGGCTTCCCGGTCTGGGTGGTGCCTCTGCTCCGAGTGGACCCGGCCTTCAGGTCGGGGCGGGCCGGGTCATTCGGAGCGGGTCAGATCCGGGCGAGGAAGTCGAGCAGGGCGGCGTTGACCGGATCGGGGCGTTCCAGGGGGAGCAGGTGCGCGGTGTCCGGTACGTCAGGCAGCCGTACCGCGTGGGGGGCCTCGTCACCGATCCGGTCGGCCAGCCGACGGATGTCCGGTACGTCGGCGGCTCCGGCGGTGACCAGCACCGGCACCCGTAGTTCGCCGAGCCTGTCGACGGCCGGTGGGTCCGCTTCGACCACGTCGACGGTGCGCAGGGCCTGCTCGGCGGTGAGTGCCAGATGATCCATCTCCCGGGCGAAGGCGACCAGGTCGGGGTCGACGTCCTCCGGACGCCGTCCGGGGCCGACCACCCAGAACCGGACCTCGGCGGCGGCGGTGGCCGCCAGGTCCGTCGGGTCGACGTCGCCGACCAGCTCCTCCCAGAGGTCGTTGGTCTCCTCCGACCACTCGTGTCCGGAGATTGCGGTGCCGAGCAGGGCGAGTCCATCGACCCGGTGCGGGTACGCGAGTGTGGCGTCGACAGCCACTGCCCCGCCGAAGGAGCTGCCGACCAGGGTGGCCCGCTGGAGGCCGAGCGCGTCCAGCAGCCCGATCACGTCGTCGTGATGGGCGAACGACCGGGACGGCGGCTCCGACTCGCCGTATCCGCGCAGGTCCACGGCGATCACCCGATACCGGTCGGCGAGCGGGGCGATCTGCCGGTGCCACATCCGCCGGTCGGCGATGCCGGCGTGCAACAGGACCAGGGGGTTCCCGGTGCCGGTGTCGTCGTACGACAGGGCTGCGCCATTAACGTCGATCTTGGTCACCGGTGGACGGTACGTACCGGATGGGCCGGTTCGCAACCCGCCACTGAGACCTTGCTAACTGCGGTTAGCATTCTGCTTGCAGGAGCTAGCATGAGTGATAACGTCGGCCCCATGGCCACTGGAAAAGACCTTCCCGACGTCGGCGGGTTCATCCGCGACCTGCGACGCAACGCGAAGATCTCGCTGCGGCAACTCGCCGACCAGGCCGGGGTGAGCAACCCGTACCTCAGTCAGGTCGAGCGCGGACTGCGCAAGCCGAGCGCCGAGGTGCTCCAGCAGCTCGCCAGCGCCCTGCGGGTCTCCACCCCGGCGATGTACCTGCGAGCCGGGCTCCTCGACGACAAGGAGGGGCAGGGCGTGCTCGCGGCGATCGCCGTGGACCCCGACCTGACGATGGCGCAGAAGCAGTCGCTCACCCAGATCTACGAGACGTTCCGGCGGGAGAACGCCCGGCTCGCCGAGGCGACCGCCGACAGTTCCGAGCCGGGGGAGCCCGAGCCGTCCCGGCCCGAACCCGAGCAGACCTCGCCGCAGGCCGGGTCGCAGCCGCCCGCGGACCCCTGGGCGCAGGCCACCAGGGCGCAGGCCGGGACCGCACCGGAGGCCCCCGGCACCCTGACCCCGGCCGCCACCGGACCGACCACTCCGCAGGGCACGCCGACCGAGGCGGTCCTGGAGTCCGTCGCCGTGGCCGAGTCCGGCGCGGCGCCGCCCCCGACCGGCTCCGACCGGCCGACCCGCGCCGGAAACGACACGGAGCCCGCGACCGCCGGTGCCGGAAAGGCCGCCGAGCCCGCGACCACCGGTGCCGGGAACGACACCGAGCCCGCGACCGCCGCGCCGACCGGCCGAGACGCCGGCCAGTCGGCCACCCGAACCGCTGACCAGGCCGCCGCCGCGGCTGAGGAGGAGAAGTCATGACCCAGCCGAAGACCAACCGCATCCCCGCCCCGATCTACGCCGCCGCCGGCGTCAGCGACCTGGCCTTCGAGCAGCTGCGCAAGCTGCCCGCAGTGGTCACCGGCCTGGGTGGGCGGGTCGCTGCCGACCTCGGGGGGAAGGCCGTGGTCACCGGCTTCGAGCTGCGGCAGAAGGCCACCGAGACCCTCCGTACCGCCAACCAGACCGCGACGGACCTGCGTGAGCGGGGTGTCACCGGTGCCGACCTGGAGCGGCTGCGGGTCGCCGCCGACACCCGCCTGCGGGAGGACCTCAACCGGCTGTGGGAGGTCGCCGACGTCAACCGACTGCGGCAGGCCACGGACCCGGACCGGCTTCGCGAGGTCGCCGACCTCGACCGGCTGCGTGAGGCGACCGACCTGGACCGGCTGCGTACCGCAGCGACCCGCAACGCGGCGGTGGTCTACGCCGGTGCGCAGGCCGCCCAGGAGCGGGCGCTGGCCGCCTACGGCGCACTCGTCGCCCGGGGCGAGCGGGTGGTCGGCTCGGGTGTCGTGGAGGCCGCCGAGACCGTCAACGCCGACATCGAGGCGACCGAGGCGACCACCGTCGGCACCTCGACCGAGCCCGCCGCCGCGCTCGTCGACGCGCCCGCCGCCACCCCCACCCCGGCCGACGTGGCGGCGGTTGTCGACGCCGAGCCCACCCCGGTCAAGCGCACCCGGGCCCGTAGCACCGGCACGGCCGCCCGCAGCACCACCGGCAAGGCCACCACCGGCAAGGGCACCAAGGACGCCACCGGGAAGGGGACCGCCGCGAAGGCGACCGGGAAGCGGGCCGCCACCTCCTCGTCCGATGGCACGCCGTCGGCGAAGCTGCCCAAGGCCACCAAGCGGACCCGCCCGACCGCCGAGTGACCGCGGCGACGGAGCAGACAGCCGGCGGAAGCGTCCTACGGGACGGTTTCGCCGGCTGCGGCATAAGCTAGCCGACATGGCCTACGCCGCGCCGCTGTTCTTCATCGAAGTCCGTTACGTGATCGAGCTGATCCTGCTCGTCTTCGCGCTGATCGTCCAGGGCGTCGCGCTGGTGCACGCCATCACCCAACGCTCCGACGCCTTCGCGGCGATCGGCACCCTCCCGAAGGGCGGGTGGATCGCGATCCTGGCGGTCTGCCTGGTGCTGACCCTGCTCGGGTTCGGGGTGCTCAGTCTCTTCGGGCTGGTCGGTATCGCGGCCGGGCTGATCTATCTGCTCGACGTCCGGGTGGGGCTGCGCGACCTCAGCGACGGTCGAGGCTCCTGGTGAGAGGTTTCCGGTGGCCTCCGCCGCCGGACGGCGGCCCCCGGACCTGGGGGCCGGGACCCGGTGGACCGCGCACCGGTCGACCGGCGCTACCGGAGCCGGAGACCACTCTGGTCACCACCCCGCACGGGGTGCGGTTGGAGCAGTTGGTCACCGGCTCGGGCGACCCGGTGACTGTCTTCGCCCACGGGCTTGCCAACGGGATCGCCACCACCCGTCCGTTCGGCAGTGGAGTCGACGGGCGTCGGATCTTCTTCCAGTTCCGGGGGCACGGCCGCTCGGACGCCCCGCCGGGTGACTGGACCTACCTGGACCTGGCCCGGGACCTGCGGGCCGTCGCCGACCTCGGCGGTGCCACCCGGGCCTTCGGCGTGAGCCTCGGGGCAGGAGCGTTGTGCCGGCTGCTCACCGAGAGCCCCCAGCGGTTCGACAGGGTGGTCTTCTTCCTGCCGGCGGCGCTGGACCGGCCCCGGCCCACCGCCGCCCGGCAGCGGCTCACCGACCTCCTCGACGCGATCGGCAGCGGCGACGCCTCGGCGGTCGCCGAGGTGGTCTCGACCGAACTGCCCCCGGCGGTACGCAACACCCCGGCCGGGTGGGCGTACCTTCGTCAGCGCCTCGACCACCTGCTCCGTGACGGGCTCGCCCCCGGGCTGGCCGGGCTGCCCGGCCAGGCACCGCTGACCGACAGGTCGGCGCTGGCCACCGTCACCACCCCCGCCCTCGTCATCGGGGCCGCCGGGGACGACCTGCACCCGGTGTCGGTGGCCGAGGACCTGGCCGCCGCGCTGCCCCGAGCCACCCTGCACGTCTACGACCGCCCCGGCGTCCTCTGGTCAGACCGCGCCGACCTGCGGCACCGGGTCGCCACGTTCCTCAACTCCTGAACCGGTCCCGCGCGCCGATCGGCCGACCCGACGACGGTTCGAAACTCGTCGTTCACCAGTCGTCACCGTTTCCTGCTGCCGCCCGTCACCCGGGCGGCGTGGGGTGCCGGGCAGACCGGGCAGGTGTCCTGGATCCGCCCCGTCGACCTCGACATCCTGGCTGCGGTACCGGAGCAGCTGTTGCTCTCGGCATCGCCCTGCTGGAACGCCGTCCGAATGTGACCGCCGAAAACTGACCTCGGCTGTCAGGTATGGCTGGCAGGTTCGGGGTCATGACGTCGAAAGCACTGAACACGAAGGTGGCCCTCGTCGCCGGGGCGACCCGGGGGGCCGGTCGGCAGATCGCCGTGCAGTTGGGGGCGGCCGGGGCGACCGTCTACGTCACCGGCCGCAGCAGCCGTACCGCCGGGCCGTCCGAGGTGAACCGCCCGGAGACCATCGAGGAGACCGCGGAGCTGGTCACCGCCGCCGGGGGCACCGGGATCCCGGTACGGGTCGACCACCTCGACCCCGACCAGGTCCGCGACCTGGTAGCCCGGATCGACGCCGAGCAGGGTCGGCTGGACGTTCTGGTCAACGACATCTGGGGGGCCGACGCGCTGACCGCCTGGCACAAGCCGGTCTGGGAACACCCGCTCGACGACGGGCTGCGGATCCTCCGGCTCGGGGTGGACACCCACCTGATCACCAGCCACTTCGCCCTGCGCCTGCTGATCCGCCACCCCGGCGGGCTGGTGGTGGAGGTCGGGGACGGCACCACCGAGTACAACGCCGCCAACTACCGGCTCTCCGCCTACTACGACCTGGTGAAGACCGCTGTCAACAGACTGGCCTTCGCCCAGGGCAGGGAGTTGGCGCCGCACGGGTGCACGGCGGTGGCCGTCACCCCCGGGTGGATGCGGTCGGAGGCGATGCTGGAGCACTACGGGGTGACCGAGGAGAACTGGCGGGACGCCACAGCGAAGGAGCCGCACTTCGTCGTGGCGGAGAGCCCGGCGTTCGTGGGACGGGCGGTGGCGGCGCTGGCAGCCGACCCCGACCGGGCCCGGTGGAACGGGCGCTCCACCTCCAGCGGCGAACTGGCGCAGGTGTACGGCTTCACCGACCTCGACGGCAGCCGCCCGGACGCCTGGCGGTACGTCGTCGAGGTCCAGGACGCCGACCGCCCGGCCGACGCCACCGGCTACCGCTGACCGTTCTCCCCCGGGCCGTCCGCCGGACGGCCCGGGGGTACGGCGTACCGCGTCGCCCACCGGCGTACCGCGTCGGTGAAGAGTTCCCGCAGCTCGGGTGGGTCGAGGGCCTCCACCTCCGGGCCGAGGCGGAGCAACTGGTGGTAGGCGACCGCAACCGACTCGACGGGCAGCCGCAGCACCGACCAGCCGTCGACGTCCGGCGGCCCGGCTGCGGCCACCGCCTCGTCGTTGACGAACGGGGCGTCCACCACGTGCCGCAGCATCCGTAGCCCGACCGGGCTGACCCGGACGGTGACCTGCTCGGCCAGCATCCCGCGCAGGAACGTCTCGGCCTGCTCCCGCCAGTACGCCCCCAGGTCGAACCCCGGGTCCCGGTCGAAGGTCCGCCCACTGACCTCGACCCCGGTCACCCGGTCCACCCGATAGGTGCGGGTGGAGGCCCCGACCCGGGCGACGAGATACCAGATGCCGCCCTTGAGCACCAGACCGTACGGCTCCACGGTCCGGGTCACCTCCCGGTCGCCGCGCCGGTACCGCAGGTCGACCACCAGATCCCGCCAGACCGCCGGGGTCAGCTCGGTCAGCCAGGGCGGCGGGTCGGCCTCCCGGAACCAGCCCGGCACGTCCAGGTGGAAGCGGGCACCGGTCCGGGCCGGGGCGTCCCGGAGGGCGGGCGGAAGCGCGGCCAACACCTTCAGTTCGGCGGCGGCGACCGCGTCGGCCAACCCCAGCTCACCGACCGGGCCGGGCAGCCCGGTCAGGAAGAGCGCCTCCGCCTCGTCCCGGGTCAGCCCGGTGAGCCGGGTCCGGTAGCCGCCGACGAGGCGGTAACCACCGGCCCGGCCCCGGTCGGCGTAGACAGGCACCCCGGCGGCGGAGAGCGCCACCACGTCGCGGTAGACGGTCCGCTCGGAGACCTCCAGCTCACGGGCCAACTCCGCAGCGGTCATCGTCTCCCGCGTCTGCAACAACAACACCAATGAGATCAACCTGGCCGCCCGCACCCCTCCATTCTGTAAGGAAGGGCCCCCTGTTAACGCCTGCGGTCGAGAAGGGCACCCCTCTTACCCATCCACTTGCAGCGGGGGGGGGGTGGGGATCAGCGGGGGGTGGGAGTGAGCAGACCCCGGTCGTACGCGACGGCGACGGCAGCGGCCCGGTCGTTGACCCCGAGCTTGGCGTACACGTGCAGCAGGTGGGTCTTGACGGTGGCCTCGCTGATGAACAGGCGGGCGGCGGCCTCCCGGTTCGACGAACCCCGGGCCACCAGGGTCAGCACCTCCAACTCCCGCTGGCTCAACGGCTCCTCGACCGGTGCCCGCAGCCGCCCCATCAACCGTCCGGCGACAGTGGGGGAGAGGACCGACTCGCCCCGGGCGGCGGCCCGTACCGCCCGGACCAGTTCCGCCCGGGGGGCGTCCTTGAGCAGGTAGCCGGTCGCCCCCGCCTCCACCGCCGGGAGGACGTCGGCGTCGGTGTCGTACGTGGTCAACACCAGCACCCGGGCGGCCGACCCGGACCGGGCCAGCCGGCGGATCGCGGTGACCCCGTCCATCCCGGGCATCCGCAGATCCATCAGGACCACGTCCGGGGCGAGGTCGGCCGCCAGCACCAGTGCCTCCGCTCCGTCGCCCGCCTCACCGACCACCTCGAACTCGGTGTCGCCGGTGAACATCCCGCGCAACCCGTCCCGGACCACCGGGTGGTCGTCGACGATCAGCAGCCGGATCGGGTGGGGCCGCCCGCTCACCGCAGAGCCCCGGGCGTCACCGGCACGCTCGCCGACACGGCGGTACCCCCGCCCGGCTCCGACTCGACGGCCAGCAGACCCCCCACCCCGGTCACCCGCTGGCGCATCCCGGCCAGCCCGAAACCACCGTCCGGGCGGGCCCGGGTCCCACCTGTCGGGTCGAAGCCGGTGCCGTCGTCGCGTACGTCAAGGGTCACCACGTCCTCCATGTACGACAGGGTCAGGCCGACCCGGCTGGCGGCGGCGTGCCGGGCCACGTTGGCCAGGGACTCCTGGGCGGTCCGCAACAGGGTCACCTCCACCTCCGGGTGCAGCGGTCGTGGGGTGCCGGTGACCAGTACCTCGGCGGGCACCTCGTTCAGGGCCGACCAGCGCCGGGCCAGGTCGGTGACGACCTCGGGGAGGCGGGCGTGTTCCAACGGTTCGGGGCGGACCGCCCGGACCGAGCGGCGGGCCTCGGTGAGGCTCTCCCGGGCCAGGTCGAGGGCGTTGTCCACGTGCCGCTGGCAGTCCACCGGTCGGTCCCGGGCCTGTCCGGCCGCCGACAACTGGGTGATGATCCCGGTGAGGCCCTGGGCCAGGGTGTCGTGGAGTTCCCGGGCCATCCGCTGCCGTTCGTCGAGCACCCCGGCCTCCCTGGCCTGGGCGAGCAGCCGGGCGTGCAGTGCCTCGTTCTCCCGCATGGTCTCCGAGAGTCGACGGTTCGCCTCGGCCAGCTCCTCCACCAGCTTCTTCCGGTTGGCGTGCTGCTCGGTGTTGAGGGTTTCGATCCGACTGACCAGGACCGCCACCCCCACGTTGAAGCAGACGAGCACCCCCCACAGGGCCAGGTGCCCCCAGGAGGTGGGGGGTCCGCCGCTCTGGGCGGTGGCGACCAGCATCGCGCTGACCCCCACCCCGACCAACCGCCACCGGCCGTGCAGCACGAAGTACGAGTGGATCAGCCCGACCCAGGCGAAGAAGCCGTACCAGGGGCTGATCACCACCAGGGCGGCGGAGAAGCCGGTGAGTCCGAGGAAGTACGTCCCCATCAGCCTGCGCCGGTCGAGCCACTGCGGGTGGAGGGTGACGAACCAGGCGATCCAGGCGGCTGCCGCCGCGCTGATGCTCAGGTGCACGACAGGGGGAGGCTGGCCGGGGATCGGGGCCAGGGTGGCGACCAGGGTCCCGACGAGCAGCCCCCCGAAGGGCACCAGCCGGTACAGGCGGATCTCCTGGCCCGGTTCCGCGTACCGGCCGGTGGGCTGCTCGACACCGCTGGTCATCTTCGGTCCCTCCCCGCTCACTCCCAGCGGAACAGCCGGGCGGCGGCCGTACCGGCGAACACGGCGACCACCGCCATTATGGCCAGCGGAACCGGGTTCGGGGAGGTGCCCGTCCACGCGTCCAGCAGGGCCTGGACCCCGGGCGGGGCGTACTCCCCGACCCGGTTCAGGAAGTCCGGCAGCAGGAACCGGGGCACGTACACCCCGCCGAGGAACATGGTCAGCATGAACAGGGGCACCGAGAACCCCTGGGCCGCCTTGCTCGTCGGGGCCACTGCCGCCACCAGCAGACCGAGGGCGAGCAGTGCCGCCGTACCGAGGAGGAAGGCCACCGCGAAGCCGAGCGGGCGCTGCGGCAGGGGCACCCCGAAGGCGAGCCGGGCGACCACCACCACCAGCACGGCGCTGACCACGATCGAGGCCAGGACGACAAGGAGTTGGGCGGCCAACAGGGCGGCCGGGCTGACCGGCGTGGTCGCCATCCGGCGCAGGATGCCGCGTTCCCGGTAGGTGGCCAGGGTGACCGGCAGGGCGGTCAGGCCGGTCACCGCCAGGGTCATCACCAGCAGGCTGGGGGCGAAGTACGCGATGAACGTCTGCCCCCCGAAGTCGGGGCTGGGCTCCCGCAGGGCCGGAATCGCCCCGAGGCCCAGCAGGAGCGCCAGGGGCAACCCGACCACGACCAGGACGGCGGAGGGGTCCCGCAGGAAGAGGACCGCCTCGGTCCGGAGGATCTGTCCGAAGGCACGCATGTCGCTGCTCCTCACTCGGCGGGCCGACGCCCGGTCAGCTCGACGAAGGCGTCGTCGAGGGTGGACTGCTCCAACCGCAGCTCGGCGGCGACGATCTCGTGCCGGGCCAGGACCGAGGTGACCGCGTGGAGCAGGTTCCCGGTGCCGGTGACGACCACCTGGGGGCCGTGCCGCCGGACCGAGGTGACCTCGGGCAGGTCGGCGAGGAGTCGGTCGTCGACCGGGGCCGAGGGGCGGAACCGGACCCGCTGCCCCGGCAGGACCCCCGCGACCAGGCCGGCGGGGCTGTCCATGGCCACCACCCGGCCGGAGTCGATCACCGCCACCCGGTCGCAGAGCCGTTCGGCCTCCTCCATGAAGTGGGTGACCAGCAGGATCGTCACCCCCCGGTCCCGGACCCGCTCGACCAGGCCCCAGGTCTCCCGGCGGGCCTGCGGGTCCAGCCCGGTGGTCAGTTCGTCCAAAACGGCGATCTGCGGGTTTCCCACCAGGGCGAGCGCGATGGAGAGTCGCTGCTTCTGCCCACCGGAGAGCGACTTGTACGCCGCGTCGCGCTTCGCCCCCAGCCCCAACTCCTCCATCAACTCACCAGGGTCGGCCGGGTTCCGGTAGAACGACGCGTACATCCGGAGGGCCTCGCCGACCCGGAGCCGGTCGGGCAGCTGGCTCTCCTGCAACTGCACTCCGACGAGCCGGCGGAGCCGGTCTCGGTCCCGGCGGGGGTCGGCCCCGAGGACCGACACCCCGCCCCCGTCCGGGACCCGCAGACCGGCGACGCACTCCACTGTCGTGGTCTTGCCCGCCCCGTTCGGGCCGAGCACCCCGAAGATCTCCCCGGCGGCCACGGAGAACGAGACGTCCCGTACGGCCACCAGGTCGCCGTACCGTTTCCGGAGGTTCGTCACCTCGATCACCGTTGTCACGTCGTCTCCCGCGCTCGACCCGCGTACCTGGGAACAGCCTCTCGGTTCCGGCGGCGCGACGGATCGACCAGCCGGTGGCACCCGGCCTGCGCCCCCCGGTGGATCCCCGCGATCCACCGGACGATGGATGCGCTCGGCCGGTCGTGTGTCGCCGCGCCGTTGCCGACGACCGCTAGGCTTCCCGCTCGTGAGCGCACCCAGGTTCGCCGCGCCGGTGACCGGCGCCGTCCGTCGTTTCTTCACCGGGGTCGGGCTGCTGCGGCGCGGGCTCGGCCTCTACGTCCGCAACCCGAGACTGATGCTCCTCGGGGTGATCCCGGCCCTGATCACCACTGTGATCTTCGGGGCCGCCCTGTTCACCCTGCTCTACTTCGTCGACGACCTGACCGGTTGGGTCACCCCGTTCGCCGACGACTGGTCGGCCACCGCCCGTGGCCTGGTCCGGGTGGTCGCCGGGATCGCCCTGTTGGCCCTGGCCGGGCTGGTCGGCGTGGTGACCTTCACCGCGGTGACCCTGCTGATCGGTGACCCGTTCTACGAGAAGATCTCCGAGCGGGTCGAGGACCGGTTCGGCGGTACGCCGGACGCCGTCGACCAGCCGTTCTGGCCGTCCCTGCGCCGCAGCGTCCGCGACTCCCTCCGGCTGATCGCGATCTCCGTGCCGATCGGCATCACGCTCTTCGCCGCCGGGTTCATCCCGGTTCTCGGGCAGACTGTGGTACCCGTCGTCGGGGCGACCATCGGTGGTTGGCTGCTCGCCGTCGAGCTGGTCGGAGCCCCCTTCTACCGGCGCGGCAAGGGGTTGACCGAGCGCCGGGCGGTGTTGAAGGCGGACCGCCCGACGGCGCTCGGCTTCGGCGTGGCGGTCTTCCTCTGCTTCCTGATCCCGCTCGGCGCGGTCCTGGTCATGCCGGCGGCCGTGGCCGGGGCCGCCCTGCTCGCCCGCCGTTCCCTGGGCCAGACCATCCAGGAACCCGCGAAGGGCGGGTGACAGGTTTGCCGTCCGGCCGGGTGGAGGTCAGCCCGCGTCCGGCTGGCCCCTCAGGCCGTCGGCTGGCCCCTCAGGCCGTCGGCTGGTCCCGGACGGCGGCGACCGCCTCCACCTCGACGAGTTGGTCGTCGTAGCCGAGGACAGTCACGCCGAGCAGGGTGCTGGGCGGGTCGTGGTCGCCGAACGCGTCCCGTACCACCTCCCAGACCGTGACCAGGTCGGCCTGTCGGGACGACGCCACGTAGACGGTGGTACGGACGACGTCGGTGAGCTGAGCCCCGGCCGCCGCCAGGGCGGTGGTCAGATTGGCCATCACCTGTCGGGCCTGGGCGGCGTGGTCACCGGGGGCGACTGTGGCACCGTCGGCGTCGAGCGGGCAGGCCCCGGCGGTGAAGACCAACCGGGTGGAGGGCGCGACAACGGCCGCGTAGGCGTACTCGGCGGCGTCGGAGAGCGCGGGTACGCGTACGAGCGTGACGGGGTCCGGCATCCCCACAGGCTAACCGGCCACCCGACGGACCCACCCCTCGCGGGCGTCGACAGGGGTCGGCCCTGCCCTCACCCGGAGTCGCGCAGGACGAGGGTGGTGGGGAGGACGACGAAGGGGTCGACGGGGTCACCGGCCGCGAGGCGGAGCAGGAGTCGGGTCATCACCCGGCCGATCTCCAGGATCGGTTGCCGGACCGTGGTCAACGGGGGGTCGGTGTAGGCGGCCGAGGAGACGTCGTCGAATCCGATCACCGACACGTCGTCCGGCACCCGTCGGCCGGCCCTGCGCAGGGTACGCAGCGCCCCGTGCGCCATCAGGTCGGAGGCGGCGAAGACGGCGTCGAGGTCGGGGTGCCGGTCGAGCAGCTCCTGCATGGCTGCCGCCCCGGAGGCTCGGGTGAAGTCGCCGTACCCGATCAGCTCCGGGCACCCGGCGGCGGTGACGCCGTCGCGGTAGCCGGTGAGCCGGTCGATCCCGGCGACCATGTCCTGTGGTCCGGCGATGGTGGCTATCCGCCGTCGCCCCGAGGCGACAAGGTGTGCGACGGCCCTGGACACCCCGCCGGCGTGGTCGACGTCCACGTACGGGACTGTCGTCCCGCCGAGGGGCCGACCGCTGCACACCACCGGCAGCCCCAGGTCGGCGAGGATGCCGGGGAGGGGGTCGGCGCCGTGCAGGGAGGCGAAGAGGACCCCGTCGACGTGCCGCCCGGTGGTGTACCGCTCGACCCGTGCGTGTCCGGCCGGTGAGCCGGCCAGCATCAGCACGAGCTGTTTGTCGGCGGCCTCCAACTCCCGGCTGACCCCCCTGATGATGGCGGGGAAGAAGTGGTCGTCGGAGAAGACCCGGGTGGCCGCCTCGGGCAGGACCAGCGCCACCGAGTCGGTCCGGTGGGTGACCAGGCTCCGGGCGGCGAGGTTCGGCACGTACCCCAGCTCGGCGACGGCCCGGCGGACGGCCTCCTGGATCGGCCCGGCCACCGTCGTGGCGCCGTTCACCACCCGGGAGACGGTGGCCCGGGAGACCCCGGCCCGCCGGGCCACCTCCTCCAGGGTCGGGCGTTGTGTCATGGTCGTCGATGATTGCACCACCGGTGGTGGCCGGTGCCGACACCCTCGCGGCCGAGTGCCGGTCGGGTGCCGGCCGAGTGCCGGCCGAGTGGCCGGGGCCGTGCCTCAGCCGGTGCGCAGTCCCGCGAGGAGGGTGGCGTCACCGGTGACGGCGAGGGTGTCGAAGGCGATCCGGCCCCAGAGTGCCAGGACGAGGTCGCTGGCGGTGCCGGCCACCCGTACCCGGGCGTGGTGCTCGTCGTGGTCGAGGATGGTGTCGGTGTCCAGCAGGGCGACCCCCTCCCCGCGCAGCCGGAGGTACCACTCCTGGTCGGCGTCGGTGGCACCGAGGTGGACCATGCCGCGCCACTGCCCGGAGGCGGTCCGTCGACCGGCGGGCAGCATGGTGTCGAGGACCTCGCTGACCCCGTCGGTGGCGAGTTTGGTCTCGATCGGGTCGCCGGCGGCGATGGCGAGCTGGGCGTCCCACCGGTGGACGGCGGTCTCGTGGGCCATCCGGCGGATCCAGAAGCCGGCCTTCTTCGGCTGCGGAGCCCAGTTCCAGGCCGGGGCCTCCGGGTCGAGGCCGTCGAGGAGGGCGATCAACTGGTCGTACGAGTGCTGCCAGAACTGCGCCGCTGTGGTCCCCGGAGGCAGTTCGATCTCCTCCCGCCGGGCCGGGGCGGAGGTCTCGCCGGCGCCGACGAAGGTGTGCACCCACTGGTAGACGCCGCCGAGGTGTACGGCGAGGTCGGTGACTGTCCAGCCGGGACAGGAGAGGACCGGTGTCTCCGGAGGGGCCTCGGCGAGGGCGGCGGCGAACGCGGGGCCTTCGGCCCGCAGCGCCCCGATCCAGAAGTCCTTCGTGCCGTGCAGTCTGCTCATGCGTCCTCCTGGGCGACCCGGCCACCAATGGGTGCCGCGGCTGTTGTTCAGCCTAGGGTGAAAGGCGTGTCCGACGTTAGTGCCCAACCGACCACCGGAATCCAACCCGACGACGCAGATTCGTTGGCGAAATTCACCACGCTGTGCCTCGGCGGGACCGCGGGGCGGCTGGTGACTGCCACCAGTTCCCCCGAAATCGTACAAAAGGTGCAAGAAGCGCAGGGGCGGGACGAGCCGGTCCTCCTGCTCGCCGGCGGCAGCAACGTGGTGATCGGAGACGAGGGGTTCACCGGAACCGTCGTCCTGATCCGCTCCCGTGGCCTGGCGGTGGTGGCCGAGGACCCGGAGACCGTCACCGTCCGGGTGGAGGCCGGCGAACCCTGGGACGACCTGGTCGCGGCCACCGTCGCCAACGGCTGGTCCGGGCTGGAGTGCCTGTCCGGGATCCCCGGCTCCACCGGGGCGACCCCGATCCAGAACGTCGGCGCGTACGGCCAGGAGGTCGCCGAGACCATCACCGGCGTCCAGGTGTACGACCGTCGGGAGGACGCCCTGCTCCGCGTCGCCGCCCCGGACTGTGGATTCGCGTACCGGTCCAGCATCTTCAAGTACAGCGACCGCTGGGCGGTGCTCTCCGTCGACTTCCGGCTGACCCGCTCCCTGCTGTCCGGCCCGGTCCGCTACGCCGAGCTGGCCCGCAGCCTCGGGGTGGCAGTCGGTGACCGGGTGCCCCTCGCCGCCGCCCGGGAGACGGTCCTGCGGCTGCGGGCCGGCAAGGGCATGGTCCTCGACCCGGCCGACCCGGACACCCGTTCGGTGGGTTCGTTCTTCACCAACCCGGTGCTCGACCAGGCCGCCTACGAGCTGTTCCTGCAACGGGCCGAGGAGTTCGGCGAGCCGCCGGCCTGGCCGGGCGCGGGGGACGTGGTGAAGGTCAGCGCGGCGTGGTTGATCGACCGGGCCGGGTTCGGCAAGGGACATCCCGGCCCGAACGGGGTGGCCATCTCCAGCAAGCACACCCTGGCGTTGACCAACCGCAGCGGAAACGCCCGGACCGCCGACCTGGTAGTGCTGGCCCGGGAGATCCGCGACGGGGTGTACGACCGTTTCGGTGTCACCCTGCATCCCGAACCCGTGCTGGTCAACTGCGCCGTCTGAGGTTCCCGCAGCCTCGGCGGGGCGGGGGTCTCAGTCGGGGGCGACGGCGGTCCAGGGCAGGGTTATCTCCCCCAGCCGCCACCTGCGGGGTCGGTCGAGGACCGGCCACCCGGCCGCCTTCACCGTGGCGACCGTCTGCACCCACCGTTGCCGAGGGCCGTAGGGCGCGTATCCGGCGGCGGACCGCCAGGCCGCGTCGAGCGCCCGAAGCAGGTCGTGTACGCGCTCTCCGGGCACGTTGCGGTGGATCAGCGCCTTGGGGAGGCGTTCGGCGAACCGGGCCGGCGAGTCCAGGGCGGCCAGCCGGGCGGCCAGGGTCAGGGTGCGAGGGCCGGTGGCGTCGATCAGCAGCCACCCGCCCAGCCGACCCGGCTCGTCGCAGGTGCCCTCGACGAGTCGACCGCCGGGTGCCAACGCCGTGGTGATCGTCCGCCAGGCGGCCGGGACCTCGTCCTCGGGGTACTGGCGCAGCACGTTGAACGCCCGGACCAGGTGGGGGCGGAGTCCGGCCAGCTCGAACCCGCCCCTGGCGAAGGTCAGTCCGGGCGGGTCGGCGGCAGCCGCCGCGGCGGCCACGCGTACCGGGTCGATCTCCAGCCCGACCAGCCGTACGTCGGCGCGTACCCGGTCGGCGAGGCGGGCGCGCAGCTCCACGGCCGTGGTCGGCGCGGCGCCGTACCCGAGGTCCACGACCAGGGGTTCGGCGGCCGTACGCAGGAGGTCCCCGCAGGACTCCACGATCCAGTTGTCGACCCGGCGGAGCCGGTTCGGGTTGGTCGTGCCCCGGGTCACCACGCCCACCGGGCGGTGCTGCGCCACCTCAGGTGACCCGGTGCACCTTGTGCTGGGCGGCCTGGGCCAGCGGGCGCACCACCAGCCGGTCCACGTTGACGTGCTGCGGTCGGGTGGCGCACCAGGCGATGCAGTCGGCGACGTCGTCGGCGACCAGCGGGTCGGGGACCCCGGCGTAGACGGCGTTCGCCAGGTCCTCGTCGCCGGCGAACCGGACCAGGCTGAACTCGTCGGTACGGACCATCCCGGGGTCGATCTCGACCACCCGGACCGGTCGCCCGCACAGCTCAAGCCGGAGGGTGCCGGCCACGGCGGTCTGCGCGTGCTTGGCGGCGGTGTAGCCGCCTCCGCCCTCGTATACGACGGTGCCGGCGGTGGAGCTGACGATCACGATGGTGCCGGCCCCGGACGCCTCCAGGGCGGGCAGGAGGGCCTGGGTCACCCGCAGGGTGCCGAGGACGTTCGTGTCGTACATCCACTGCCAGTCGCTGACCGACCCGGACTCCACCGGGTCGAGCCCCCGTGCCCCACCGGCGTTGTTGACCAGCAGGGTGACCGGCCCGGGGGCCTGGGCGGCGGCCTGCGCCAACCCGGCCACCGACTCGTCGGAGGTGACGTCGCAGGCGACAGCGGTGGCCGCGCCACCGGCTCGGGAGATCTGCTCGACCAGCTCCGTCAGCCGGTCGGTACGCCGGGCGGCGGCGAGCACGTGGAAGCCCTCGGTGGCGAGGCGGCGGGCGGTGGCCGCGCCGATTCCGCTGGAGGCGCCGGTGACGATCGCGACAGGTGTCATCAGGTCATTGTGCCGAGCCCGGGGGCTGTGCCGAACGGGCGGTGCCCACGTCGGGTGAGGTGCGCGTCACCCGGGAGGCCGCGCCGGGGGCATCTCCCCGACCCTGCGGGGAACATGAGTCTGACCTTGCGCGTTGTCCGAAGACGGCGGCCGACGCAGACGGCCTCAAATCACCATATTTAGGAGCAGAAGTGGCGGAGATGCACACCGGTGTCGGACGTCAGCGGGGTGCCCTACCGTGGCCGCGGCCCCGGCGGATCGCCACCGTTTCGGTGCACACCTCGCCGCTGCACCAACCGGGCACCGGGGACGCCGGCGGCATGAACGTCTACATCCTGGAGGTCGCCCGCCGGCTCGCCGAGGCCGACGTCGAGGTGGAGATCTTCACCCGGGCCACCTCCGGCGACCTGCCCCAGGTGGTCGAGATCGTCCCCGGGGTCCAGGTCCGGCACGTCACGGCCGGGCCGCTGGCGGGGCTGACCAAGGAGGAACTCCCCGGTCAGCTCTGTGCCTTCACCGCCGGGGTCCTGCGGGCCGAGGCCGCCCGGCTCCCCGGCCACTACGACCTCATCCACTCCCACTACTGGCTCTCCGGCCAGGTGGGTTGGCTGGCCCGGGACCGCTGGGGCGTACCCCTGGTGCACACCGCCCACACCCTGGCCAAGGTCAAGAACTCCCAGCTCGCCACCGGTGACCGGCCCGAGCCGAAGGCGCGGCTCATCGGCGAGGAGCAGGTCGTCGCCGAGGCCGACCGGCTGGTAGCCAACACCCGGATGGAAGCCCAGGACCTGATCACCCGCTACCACGCCGACCCGGACCGGGTCGACGTCGTGCAACCCGGTGTGGATCTGGACCGGTTCTGCCCCGCCCCCGGCGACCGGGACGCGAGCCGGGTGGCCGCCCGCCGTCGGCTCGGCCTGCCCACCACCGGGTACCAGGTGGCGTTCGTCGGGCGGATCCAACCACTCAAGGCACCGGACGTGCTGGTCCGGGCGGCGGCGGCGCTGCGGGAGCGGGACGCCACCCTGGCCGAGCAGCTGACAGTGGTGATCGTGGGCGGCCCGAGTGGCAGTGGACTCGACCGCCCCTCCGCGCTGATCGAGTTGGCCGCCTCCCTCGGCGTCGCCGACCGGGTGCGCTTCCTGCCGCCGCAGACCGGGGACGACCTGCCGGCCGTCTACCGGGCCGCCGACCTGGTCGCGGTCCCGTCGTACAACGAGACCTTCGGCCTGGTCGCCCTGGAGGCCCAGGCCTGCGGTACGCCGGTGGTGGCCGCCGCCGTGGGTGGACTTGTCACAGCGGTACGCGACCAGGTCAGCGGGGTGCTGGTCGACAGCCACGACCCGCAGGACTGGGCCCGTACGCTCGAACGTCTGCTGCCGGACCGGGCGAAACGGTTGGCCCTGGAGCGAGGCGCGGAACGGCACGCCCGCGACTTCTCCTGGAACCGGACGGCCGCCGGGCTGCTCGCCGTCTACGACGCGACGATCGCCGAGCACCGGGCCCGGCTCGCCGCCCGGCTGGCCGCCGACCCGGCCCTGTCCTGCACCTGGTGAGCGGGGGCTGAGCGGGCCGTACAGTGGGGCGGATGAGCGCGAAGAGTGACGTCGCCGCCCTGATCGAGACGGTCTGCACCGAGCGGGAGCTGGCCTGGGAGTCGACCGGGGACGGGTCGTACGCGGTCACCCTGCCGGGCACCCACAAGCTCAAGACGGTCTGTCACCTGATCGCCGGGGAGCACGCCCTGCGGGTCGAGGCGTTCGTGATGCGTCGACCCGACGAGCGCCACGAGGAGCTCTGGGCCTGGCTGTTGCAGCGCAACGCCCGGATGTACGGGGTGTCGTTCTCCATCGACGCGGCAGGCGACGTCTACCTCACCGGTCGGGTCAACCTGCGCGGGGTCGACGCCGACGAGCTGGACCGGCTGCTCGGCTCGGTGCTGACCTACGCCGACGAGTCCTTCGACACGATGCTGGAGATCGGGTTCGGCACCGCGATCCGGCGGGAGTGGCAGTGGCGGGTCAAGCGGGGGGAGTCCACAGCCAACCTGGCCGCCTTCGCCCATCTCTTCGAGCCCTCGGGTGCCGGACCCACTGAGCGTCCCGGCACCTGAGCGGGCCCGTTCGTCGCTGCGGGGTTCGTCGGCGCTCTGCGGGGTATGCCGCACCGCGCGGTGCGGTGCGAACCGACGCGCTCAGGCACTCTGTCGAGGAGCGTGAACGCCAATGGCTCAGCGCAACAGCTCAGGTCGCGGCGGGACCGCGACGAAACGACGGGCGGGCAACCAGTCCCCGGCCACGCCGGGGGTCTCCGAGTCGGAGCTCTCCCGGCTGCGGGTCGACGAGATCCGGATGCGGCTGCGTCGGCTCGGGGTGACCGGGGTGTCCGCACTGCGTAAGCCGGAACTGGTCAAGACGTTGGCCCGGAGCCTGCGCTCGGGGCGGCGTACCGCCGGGTCCCGTGCCGCCTCGACCCGGGCCACTCCGGCCCGGAAGGCCGCCTCGACCCCTGCCGCTTCGGGGCGGAGGGCCACGGCGGGCCGGACCGGGGTGCGGACCGGTCGGTCGACGTCCCGGTCGGTCTCCTCCTCGCAGCTGATCACCTCCCTGGCCGACCGACCGGAACGCCCGGGGCGCAGTCTGGTCACCACCAACCACGAGGTGATCCGTCGGTGGGCCGCAGCCCGCAACGCCAAGCCCGCCACCATCTCCGGTACCGAGCGTGACGGACGCCCGGGGGTGCTGACCTTCAACCTTCCGGGCTACCGGGAGAGCAGCCGCCTGCGGGAGGTCACCTGGGCCGAGTGGTTCCAGACCTTCGACAGTCGACGACTGAACCTGATCTACCAGGAGCAGTTGCGCGACGGACGGCAGAGCAACTTCTTCCGGACCGAATCCCCGCAACGCGAGGACGCCTGATGTTTACCGGGGTCCGGTCGGGGTATGCGACGGTTGCCTCACCGCAGGACACGACCCGAGCTGCGGGCGAGGGCTGTGACCGGCGAGACAGCCGCCCTGGGTTGAATTCATAAACTGGGCGAACTAACTTTATTGCACCGCGTTCCGCTCGGAAACGTTCGGGGGAGCGGCGGATCGAACAGATCCGCGCACCGAGGGTGACGCGAAGGGGCGGGTGGACCACACCGTTGGGGGACGGTGCCCACCTGCCGGACCGGCGGCGCGAGCGGGCGACGCTTACGGGGGTGAGTGTCGCCCGCCGCCGCCGGGCACAGCGAGGGGCGACGCCCGTCACGGTTCTACACCGTGGCGGGCGTCCGCACGTCACCAGTGACGGTGCACCGCTCCCGGTGGGTGTGGAACCCCGCTCCCGGTGGGTGTGGAACCCGGCCCCGAACCGCCACGTGGTGGCCGTCACCACCACCGGCTGCGTGTCCGATCCCGTCTTCGGGCAGGATGATCGGCATGACTGCTAGCGAAGGGCCCACCGTCGGGACGCTGGTCCTGCTGCGGCACGGCGAAAGCGACTGGAACGCCAAGAACCTCTTCACCGGCTGGGTCGACGTGGACCTGACCGAGAAGGGCGAGACCGAGGCGCGGCGCGGCGGTGAGCTGCTGCGCGAACACGACCTCCTGCCGGACGTGGTGCACACCAGTGTCATGCGCCGGGCCATCCGTACCGCCGAGTTGGCGCTGCACGCCGCCGACCGGCACTGGATCGCGGTCCGCCGCTCGTGGCGGCTCAACGAGCGCCACTACGGCGCCCTCCAGGGCAAGGACAAGAAGCAGACCCTCGACGAGTACGGCGAGGAGCAGTTCATGCTCTGGCGTCGCTCGTACGACACCCCGCCGCCGCCGATCGACGACAACGACGAGTGGTCCCAGGTCGGTGACCCTCGGTACGCCCTGCTGCCGAGCGAGCTGATGCCTCGGACGGAGTGCCTCAAGGACGTCGTCGAGCGGATGCTGCCGTACTGGTACGACTCGATCGTGCCGGACATCCTGGCCGGGCGTACCGTCCTGGTGGCCGCGCACGGCAACTCGCTGCGTGCCCTGGTCAAGCACCTCGACCAGATCAGCGACGCGGAGATCGCCAAGCTGAACATCCCGACCGGGATCCCGCTGCGGTACGACCTGGACCCGCAGCTGCGTCCGCTCACCCTGGGCGGCACCTACCTCGACCCGAACGCCGCCAAGGCGGCTGCCGCAGCCGTCGCCAACCAGGGCCGCTGACCCGAAGGGAGGGTCCCTCACCGACGCCTGGGGTAGCGAGGGTGCGCCCCTCTTCCCGGCGGCCGTCGGTGGGGGACCCTTTCTGCGTCCCGGGGCCGGGTGCGGGGTCAGCGGGTGGGTGCGGGGTCAGCGGGTGGGGGTCGGTTCGCCGGTGATCAGGTAGACGATGTGCTCGCCGGTGCTGACGGCGTGGTCGGCGTAGCGTTCGTAGAACCGCCCCAGCATCGTCGCGTCGATAGCGGTCTCCACCCCGTACGGCCAGTCTGCGCCGAGGACCACCCCGAACAGCTGCTTGTGCAGCTCGTCCATGGCGTCGTCGTCGCCGTCCAGTTCGGCGGCGAGTTCGGCGTCCGGGTCGGCGAGCAACCCGGTGATCTTCTCGGCCATCCGGTCGGCCACCCCGTCCATGTCGGTGAAGATCGGCCGGAGTTCGGCGGGTACGGCCGGGGAGGGGTGCCGTCGCAGGGCGGTCTTCGCCACGTGGTCGGCGAGGTCGCCCATCCGTTCCAGGTCGGCGGCGACGTGCAGAGCGGTGATCATGGCCCGGAGGTCCGAGGCGACCGGGGACTGTCGGGCCAGCAGGTCGCAGACCCGGTCCTCGATCTCCCGGTATCGCCGGTTGACCTCCTCGTCCCCGGTGATGACCGCCTCGGCGGCCTGCCGGTCGGCCCGGAGCAGCGCCCGGGTGGCCTGCCGGAGTGCGGCGCGTACCTGGTGGGCCATCGCCACCAGTAGGTCGCTCACCGTGTCCAGGTCGGCGTGGAACTCGTTGCGCATCTGTCACCTCCCGTGGTGGGGTGGCACCGGTCCGGCCCTGTCGGCCGGGGGCGGGTCGAACGGTTCCGACCACCGTAGGCGCAGGTCCCCGGGGTGGGGGAGGGGGCCGGTGAACGACGCCGGGCCGAGGGGTTAACACTTCCAGAAGCGAACATGATTCGCCTCCCATGGGGGGCCGTGGGGCCGACGATGACCCTACGATCGCCTGGTGGAGTGGGTGGTGCCGTTCGCGGTGGTCGCCGGCCTGCTGGTCGGCCTGGCTGCCGGGTTCCTGCTGCCCAGGATCGTGCGTCGCCCCGCTTCGGGCGCCGACACGTCCGGCACGACCGCCCGGCCCACCTCGGGCCGGTCGTTCTTCGGCAGGGGGAGGCCCACGATCTCCGACGACTACCAGGCCGAGGTGCCCGGCCTCGGCCGCAAGACCATCGACTCGCTGCGCGCCGGGGTCGTGGTACTCGGCCCCGACGACGTGCCGGTGCTCGTCAACCCGGCCGCCCGGGCGATGGGGCTGCTCCGTGCCGGGCCGCAGCCCGGCTCCATCGCCGCCCACCCGTTGATCCGTACCCTCGCCGGGCAGGTCCGACGGACCGGGGTGCGCCGCGAGATCGAGCTGGACCTGCCGCGTGGCCGCGCCAACGCCGGACCGGACCCGCTCGGCGTGCACCTGCGGGCGATGGGGATCGGTGCCGGCTTCATCGCCGTCGAAGCGGCGGACGTGACCGAGTCGCACCGCCTCGCCCGGGTACGCCGGGACTTCGTGGCCAACGTCAGCCACGAGCTGAAGACCCCGATCGGTGCCCTCCAGTTGCTCGCCGAGGCGCTGCTGGACGCCACCGAACCGGCCGGTGCGGCCACCCCCGACCTCTCCGAGGACCTCGTCGCGGCCCGTCGGTTCGCCGAGCGGATCCAACACGAGTCGACCCGCCTTGGCCGGCTGGTCCAGGAGTTGCTGGAGCTGACCCGGCTCCAGGGGGCCGAGCCGCAGCCCGCACCGGAGCCGGTGACCGTCGACTGGGTGCTCGCCGAGGTGCTGGACCGGACCCGGACCAGCGCCACCGCCCGCCGGGCGGACATCCAGGTGGTGACCGAGGACGGGCTGACCGTGTACGGCAGCGACGCCCAGCTCGCCACCGCCGTGGCGAACCTCGTCGAGAACGCGGTCAACTACTCGGCCGAGGACACCGTGGTCCGGGTGGTCGCCCGCAGCGACGGCGACGACGTCCACATCTCCGTCACCGACCAGGGCATCGGGATCGCCCCCACCGACGTGGACCGGGTCTTCGAGCGCTTCTACCGGGCCGACCAGGCCCGCTCGCGTTCCACCGGTGGCACCGGACTCGGGCTGGCCATCGTCAAGCACATCGCGAGCAACCACGGCGGACGGGTGGAGGTGTCGAGCACCCTGGGCGGTGGTTCGACGTTCACCCTCCGGTTGCCCGCCCGTCCCCCGGAGGATCTGACCGCGACACTCTCGTCGGTTGGTATCGAGCCTGGTCCGGCCGAGCTACGGCAGGTCTGAGCAGCAGTGGAAAGGAATCCCCGTTGAGCCGCGTTCTGGTGGTCGAGGACGAGGAGTCGTTCTCCGACGCCCTGTCGTACATGCTTCGCAAGGAGGGCTTCGACGTCTCCGTCGCCGCGACGGGCACCTCCGCCCTCACCGAGTTCGACCGCAGCGGTGCCGACATCGTCCTGCTCGACCTGATGCTGCCGGAGATGTCCGGCACCGAGGTCTGCCGGCAGCTGCGGCAGCGTTCACACGTGCCGATCATCATGGTGACCGCCCGGGACAGTGAGATCGACAAGGTGGTCGGCCTGGAGATCGGGGCCGACGACTACGTGACCAAGCCGTACTCGCCCCGGGAGCTGGTCGCCCGGATCCGGGCGGTGCTGCGTCGGCAGACCACCGAGGTCACCGAGTCCGGTACGCCGACCCTCGCCGCCGGTCCGGTCCGGATGGACATCGAGCGGCACGTGGTGACTGTCGACGGCAATCCCGTCCAGCTCCCGCTCAAGGAGTTCGAGCTGCTGGAGCTGCTGCTGCGCAACGCCGGTCGGGTGCTCACCCGTGGTCAGCTGATCGACCGGGTCTGGGGTGCGGACTACGTCGGCGACACCAAGACCCTCGACGTGCACGTGAAGCGGCTGCGCTCCAAGATCGAGCCGGAGCCCTCCGCCCCGCGCTACATCGTCACCGTCCGGGGTCTGGGCTACAAGTTCGAGCCCTGAGCCGGTGACGACCCGGCGGGTCGGCTCGGGTCGGATGCGAGCCGTGCCAGCAGAGCGGCATGCCGTTCGATGATCTGGTCAGCGAGGCCGGCGAACCGCCTGGCGTCCCGGCCGGCCGGGTGATCACGCAGCGTCACGGCCATCTCGGAATGGTAGCAATTCTACTATCAAGATCATAAAGGATCGGTAGGCCCTGCTGGGTCCGGCCGGGGTGGGGTGCGGCACGATGCTCCGGTGGGCTTATCGATCATGACTTCCCGGCCGATCGGGGTGGGGCCGGCGGAGGCCGCGCCCGTCCGTCGGGCGACGCGTCCGACGACGTCCGCCTGAACCGGGCGAGGAACGTGCGAGCCCAGACCGGCCTCCTGCTGGCCCACACCGTCGTCGTGCAGGCGGTCACCTTCATGCTCCGGCCGGCGTCGGCGTACCAGGCGCTCGCTCTGGACGTCCCCGGAACCTGGTTGGGGCTGCTCGGGGCCAGTTTCGCCGTGGCACCCCTGGCCCTGGCGGTCCCCGCCGGACACGCCGTCGACAGGTACGGCGAACGTCGGGTGGTGTTGGCCGGGTCGGTGCTGCTGGCCACCGCCGGTCTCGGATTCCTGCTGTTCGCCGGCTCCATCGGCGGCCTGGTGCTGGCCAGCATGGTGCTCGGCACCGGCCACCTCTGCGCTGTCGTGGCCCAGCAGGCGCTGGTCGCGAACCGGACGCCGGCCCACCGGTACGACTCCGCCTTCGGCTACTACACCTTCGCCGCCTCGATCGGGCAGGCCCTCGGGCCGGGACTGATCGTCGCCTTCGGCGGTGACCAGCCGATCCCGGACACCCGGGCGATCTTCGTCGGGGCCACAGTGGTCGCCCTGCCCCTGCTGGTCACCTCCGCGTTGCTGCGCCCCTCCGGGCACCACCACCGTACGGATGGGGAACGCCCCGTCGGCGGGGTGCGGGACCTCCTGCGCCAGCCCGGGCTGCGCCGCGCTCTCCTGGTCAGCTGCGTCGTGCTGGCCGCCGTCGACGTCACCCTGGTCTACCTGCCCGCACTCGGGATGGAGCGGGGCATCGCGGCGGGTTCGATCGGGGTCCTGCTGGCGCTGCGGGCGGTCGCCTCGATGGTCTCCCGACTGCTGCTCGGCCGACTGGTGGCCGCGTTCGGTCGGCGTACCCTCCTGGTCGGCACTGTGGCCCTCTCCGCCGTCGGCCTGGGGCTGCTGCTACCCCCGCTGCCGTCGTGGGCGATGGCGGTGGTGGTGGTCGTCGCCGGACTCGGGCTCGGCGCGGGCCAACCCCTGACCATGTCGTTCCTGGCCGAGGCCGCTCCACCCGGCTCGCGGGGGCGGGCGATGTCATTGCGGCTGACCGGGAACCGTCTCGGTCAGGTGCTCATTCCCAGTGTCGCCGGTCTGCTCGCGGCCGGTGCGGGGGCGGCGGGTGTGCTCGCGTTCATGGCCGCCGGCCTGGCCGGGGTGGCGATGGCGGCGACAGGTCTGCCACTGCCCCGCCGAGACACGCCTGCCGTCGTCCCCACGGCGACCGGCGGCCCGCCGACGAGCGGCTGAACCACGGCGGCCGGCGGCCCGCCGACGAGCGGCTGAGCCACGGCGACCGGCCGCCCACCGGGGACGGGCGGCTGAACCACGGGACGTGGGTCCGGGACGGGCGGTCGAGGCGGGGTGGTCAGCCCTGGCCGGCCGGGTGCGGGGCGAGCTGGCCCTGCCGGACCCGGGCCGTGCAGAGTTCGACCAACTTCGCGTACGCGGGCGCCCCGATCAGCGCTGTCAGCTCCGGACCGTAGGAGACGTACATCGGGTCGGCGCCGACGTGGGCGTCGGTCGAGGAGGTGCACCACCAGTCCAGGTCGTGTCCACCCGCCCCCCACCCGCGTCGGTCGAACTCGGTGAGCGTGGAGACCAGCACCTTGCTGTTGTCCGGGCGCTTGGTCCACTCCTGGTCCCGGCGGACCGGCAACTGCCAGCAGACGTCCGGCTTGTACTCCAGGGGGTGCACCCCGTCGCGCAGCGCCTGGGCGTGCAGGGCGCACCCGCCCCCGGCGGGGAAGTCGGCGTCGTTGAGGAACACGCAGGGCGCGTCGGTGTCCCGGGTGGCGGTCCGGCGGGCCGGGTTCTTGCCGTCGATGGTGTCGGTCTCGGTCCAGTTCTTGAAGCCCCGCCGGAAGTGCTGCCAGGTCTGGGGGGTCAACCGTTTGACGGCCGTCCGGACCCGCTTCTCGTCGTCGGCGTCGGTGAAGAAGGCCCCGTGCGAACAGCAGCCGTCGGCGGAGCGGCCGGCGACGATGCCGTGGCAGCCCCTGCCGAACACGCACGTCCACCGGGACAGCAGCCAGGTCAGGTCGGCCCGGACCAGGTGCTGGTCGTCGGCGGGGTCGACGAACTCGATCCACTCGCGAGGGAAGTCCAGCCCCACCTCACGGCTGCGCGGATCATCCGGGTCGTCCACCAGTACGCGCAGTTCAAGCGGGCTCGTCGTCACCCGGACCAGCGTACGCGCGGTCCCGTCCCCCGGCCGGTGAGCCGGCGAAACGTGTTGGCCCTAGGGTCTTCAGCATGCGACTGGGTGTCCTCGACGTCGGTTCCAACACTGTGCACCTGTTGGTGGTGGACGCCCACCACGGGGCGCACCCCTGGCCCGCCCACTCCGAGAAGGTGGTGCTCCGCCTCGCCGAACAGATCGGCCCGGACGGCGCGCTCACCGCGTTCGGGGCCGACCAGCTGGTCAAGGCGGTCGAAGGGGCGCGTGCCGCAGCCGTGGGGATGGGTGCCGACGACCTGATCGCCTTCGCCACCTCGGCGGTCCGGGACGCCACGAACGCCGCCGAGGTCCTGGCCCGGGTCCGGGACACCACCGGGGTACGCCTGGAGGTGCTCTCCGGCGCGGACGAGGCCCGGATGACATTCCTCGCGGTACGGCGCTGGTTCGGCTGGTCGGCCGGGCGACTGCTGGTCCTGGACATCGGGGGCGGCTCACTGGAGATCGCCGCCGGGATCGACGAGGACCCGGACGTCGCCGAGTCGCTGCCGCTGGGGGCCGGTCGGCTCACCCGGGAGCGGCTGGGGTCCGCCCCCGGCGATCCGGTCGCGCCGTCGGCCGAGACGGTGGAGGAGCTGCGGGAGTACGTCGACGGTCTGCTGGACCCGGTGGTGGCCCGACTGGGCGAGGTGCGCTGGGATCGACCGGTGGCCACCTCCAAGACGTTCCGCACCCTGGCCCGGCTGGCCGGGGCGGCCCCCTCCGGGGCCGGGCTGTGGGCCCGGCGGAGGCTGACCCGTACGGGGCTGCGGCAGGTGATGGGTTTCGTGAGGCACATCCCTGCGGCCAAGTTGCCGGAGCTGGAGGGGGTCAGCGTCGCCCGGGCGCACCAGTTGTTGGCCGGTGCGGTGGTGGCCGAGGCGGTGATGCGTCGCCTGGGCGTGGACGCGGTGGACATCTGCCCGTGGGCGCTCCGGGAGGGTGTGATCCTGCGGCGGCTGGATCACCTGGCCCCGATGTGACGTAGAGTGACCGGATGATTCCCGTTTGGGATTGCTCGTCACGATGTCGCAACGGTCCCGGGTTACCCTCGACGGTGTGACTTCCCGCGTCCCGGTTCTCCTGTCCACCTCCTCGGTCTTCCCTGAACGGACGGCGGCTGCCTTCCAGATGGCTGCCGCCCTCGGCTACGACGGGGTCGAGGTGATGGTCTGGACCGACGCCGTCAGCCAGGACGCCGGAGCCCTGCGCGGGCTCGCCGAGCACTACGGCGTCCCGGTCCTCTCGGTGCACGCGCCCTGTCTGCTGGTCACCCAGCGGGTCTGGAGCTCCGACCCGTGGGTTCGGCTCCGCCGGGCCGCCGAGCTGGCCGAGACCCTGGAGGCGCCCACGGTGGTGGTGCACCCTCCGTTCACCTGGCAGCGCGACTACGCCCGGACCTTCGCCGACGGGTTGGACACGATCGCCGACCAGTTCTCCGGGCTGCGCTTCGCCGTGGAGAACATGTACCCGGTCCGGATGGCCGGCCGCCAGTTCGTGCCCTACCTGCCGGGGTGGGATCCGACCGAGACCGGGTACGCCTCGTACACCCTGGACCTGTCGCACACCGCCGCCGCGCACACCGACGCGTTGCAGCTGGCCGACCGGATGGGGTCGGGCCTGGCCCACGTGCACCTGGGCGACGGCACCGGGGAGGGCCGCGACGAGCACCTGGTGCCCGGCCGGGGCAACCAGCCCTGCGCCGAACTGCTCCGCTCGCTCGCCGGTCGGGGGTTCACCGGCTCGGTCGCGGTCGAGGTGACCACCAGGGGGGCGAAGAGCCGCGAGCTGCGCGAGGCCGACCTCCGCGAGGCGTTGGAGTTCGCCCGTACCCACCTGACCGCCGCCTCCCCGGTCGAGGCCTGAGGCCCCCGGCGTCCCCTAGGCGTTGTCGGCGGCGGCCCCGACCGTCACCTGTTCGCCGATCGCTGCCCGCTTGCGGGCACGGTGGGCGGCGACGTGGGACCGGGTGGCGCACCGCTCCGAACAGAACCGTCGGCAACAGTTGGACGAGGTGTCCAGGTAGACGTTGCCGCACCGGTCGTCAGCGCAGACCCCGAACCGGGCGCTGCCGTACTCGCAGAGCCAGACCGACAGCCCCCAGACGGCACCGGCGAGATACTCGGCGCTCACCGAGGCACCCCGGCCGGTGACGTGCATGTGCCAGTCGCTGGAGTCGTGTCCGGAGATCCGGGGCTGCACCGGGTACGCCGCCAGCAGGGCGTTCAGCTCGGCGACCGCTTCGGCGTCCCGCCCGGAGGCGCCGTACCCGAAGACCTCGCGCAGTCGCCGTTGCGTGCGTCGGAGCACTGTGAGGTCCCGTTCCGTCACCTCGTCGCGCATCCAGGCGTTCTCGTCGGGGAAGAGGACCCGTGCGGCGTCGAGATCCTCCAACCGGGCGTTGACCAGGTCGACGCCGGTCCGGGCGTACGCGTCGAAGTTCACGTCGTCAACCGTAGACGACTCACGTAACATGCTGCCCCTCGATGTGTGGGCAGGGGTGGGCCGCCGTCCGGCGGGCGGACTTGGCGAGGGTTACGCTCGGCTCATGCTCCGTTCCGTGATCCTCGCCGCGTCTCGGTCGTCCCGGGTCGAGCGGTTCGTCGCGACGGCCCCGTACACCAGTGACGTCGTCCGCCGGTTCGTCGTGGGCGGGGGCACCGACGACGCGCTGCGCGCGACCAGCGCACTCGTCGCCGACGGTTTCGCGGTCACCCTCGACCACCTCGGCGAGGACGTGGTCACGGCCGAGCAGGCGCACGCCGCCCGGGACGAGTACCGCCGGCTGTTGGCCGGTCTCTCCGACGCCGGCCTCACCCCGCCCGCCGAGGTGAGCGTCAAACTCTCCGCGCTCGGGCAGAAGATCGACGAACGACTGGCGTACGAGAACGCACTGGCTGTCTGTCAGGCCGCCGACGCGGCGGGCACCACGGTCACCCTCGACATGGAGGACCACACCACCACCGACTCGACCCTCGACGTCCTGGCCGAGCTTCGCCGTGACCATCCGTCCACCGGGGTGGCCCTCCAGGCGTACCTGCGGCGTACCGAGTCGGACTGCCGGGAGATGGCGCGGGCCGGTGCCCGGGTCCGGTTGTGCAAGGGTGCCTACCGGGAGCCCGAGTCGGTGGCGCACCAGTCGTCCCGGGACGTCGACAGGTCCTACGTCCGGTGCATGAACGTGCTGATGGCCGGGGACGGCTACCCGATGCTGGCGACCCACGACCCACGTCTGATCGCCATCGGGGAGGACCGGGCCCGCTGGTTCGACAGGGGACCGGACCGGTTCGAGTTCCAGATGCTGTACGGCATCCGTCCGCAGGAGCAGGAGCGGCTGGTCGCCGAGGGGTACACGATGCGTACCTACGTGCCCTACGGCGACGACTGGTACGGCTACCTGATGCGTCGGCTCGCCGAGCGTCCCGCCAACCTGATCTTCTTCGGCCGGGCCCTCGCCTCCCGGGGGTGACCCACCCGCCCCCGTCGAACCGGACCTGCCACACTGGGCACGCTCCCAGTGTGCGAAGCCTCGGTCCGGGCCTGTCGAGCGCGGTCCGAGGTCTCGCCCGTCCTGCGGTGTCGTCGCCCGACCTGGCCGACGGATCGCCTTACGACGATTCGGACATTCGTCGGGTCGGATCCCTTCAGGGCGGAAAAGCCCTGGTCACGCTCGGGTGAACAGCCCCCGGAGGCGTGATCAGTTGCAGGAAGGGATCGCGCCGGTCACAGCCGTCCCGCTACGGTACTGGTAACACGCGCGTTGCCCGCCCGGTGGGAGGAACCCGTCGGTGTGGCGCGCGCCGGGCATGGGATTGGTCGGTGGGCCATGGCCGGATCGCAGTCCGACGGGCGACTGTCGGATGTCAGGTTCCTCACCGTCGCCGAGGTGGCGACGGTGATGCGGGTGTCGAAGATGACCGTCTATCGACTCGTGCACAGTGGTGAGTTGGCCGCCGTCCGGGTCGGTCGGTCCTTCCGGGTGCCGGAGCACGCAGTGCACGAGTACCTGCGGGGCGCGTTCCAGGAGACCGCCTGACGGGTCGCCGGAGGGCCGTCGAGTGCGACGTAACGGGCATCGACGGGGGCGCGTTGGTCCTGTTGACGCTCTCCGGCTACCCTGGAGGCCGACCGTGACCGCACACCGGTGCGCCCGATGCCACCAGCCTGGTCCGGTTCGTTGTCCGTAAGCGGCCGCGGACGCCACCCGGTGGCGTCGTCCGGTCCGCCCCGCACGTTGCATCGAAAGGCTGTCGTATGGGCTCGGTGGTCAAGAAGCGCCGCAAGCGCATGGCTAAGAAGAAGCACCGCAAGCTGCTTCGCAAGACCCGCGTCCAGCGTCGCCGTCTCGGCAAGTGACCGCTGCCGGGCTGCGGCCCGGCTCCCGGTGACACTTGCCAACTGTCGACCTCCGGAGGCTCAGGTGATCAGGCCGTTGTCCAGGCTCGATCCCGCCTGCCGGGTCAGGTGCGCGTCATGACCCCCGGTGCCCCCTCGGGCGCGCCGGGGGTCGTCGTCGTGACCGGCGTCGGCCGATACCTCGGTGCCCACGTCGCGGCCCGGCTGGCCGCGGACCCCCGGATCGAGCGGGTGATCGGGATCGACCCCACCCCGCCCGGCACCGAACTCGCCGGTCTCCTCGACGGGGTGGAACAGGTCCAGGTGGGACCCGCCGACCTCGGCCCCCTCCTCGGCGACCTGGGCGTCGACGCTGTCGTCCATCTCGCTCTGGTCTCCGCCCCCGACAAGCAGCACGGCGGTCGGGCGGCGATGAAGGAACAGAACGTCATCGGCACCATGCAGCTGCTCGCCGCCGGTCAGCGGGCACCCCGGCTGCGCAAGCTGGTGATCCGGTCGTCGACCGCCGCGTACGGTGCGTCCTTCCGGGATCCCGCCGTCTTCACCGAGGACACCGAACCGCGCGAGGTCCCGCGCGGTGGTTTCGCCCGCGACATCCTCGACATCGAGGGGTACGTCAGGGGTTTCCGCCGCCGCCGGGCCGACGTCACAGGCACCGTCCTGCGGTTCGCCCCGTTCATCGGGTCGAGGGCTGACACCACCCTCACCCGGTACTTCTCCCAGCCGCTGGTGCCCACCATCTTCGGGCGGGACGCCCGGTTGCAGTTCGTGCACTTCGACGACGCCCTGGAGGTGCTGCACCGGTCGGTGGTGGAGGACCATCCGGGCACGTACAACGTCGCCGGGTCGGGGGTGCTCTCGCTCTCCCAGGCGATCCGACGGGCCGGGCGGATCGCCGTACCGGTCCTGGAACCGGGTCTGTCCGGGGCGGCGGCGTTGGCCCGTAGCCTCGGCTTCGGGCGCTACGGCCTCGACCAGGTCGACCTGTTCGTACACGGCCGGGTCGTCGACACCAGCAGGCTGGAGCGGGAGTACGCCTTCACCCCGCGCACCACCGCGGAGGCCTTCGACGACTTCATCCGCGCCCACCAGGGCGGAGTGGTGCTGACCCGGGACCGGCTGGCCGCCGCCGAACAGTCCGTCCTGGAGGGCATCCGTCAGGTGCGGGCGGCCGTACGGGAGCGATCGTGAACGGAACCGAGGAGCAGGACGGCCGGGGGCGGTTCGACGTACCGCTGCGGGTGGCCGACCCGGACGCGGTCCCCGCGCGGCGCAACGGACACCACGTGGTCGCGCCCGATCCGCCGGGCGACGACGTCGAGACCGGGGCGGCAGCGCCGGACCGGCCGGACGAGGACGTCGAGCCGGTGGGCGCGGTGCCGGACCGCCCGGGTGACCCCTGGGACCGGCGGGTCGCCGCCGGCCTGGCCTTCCTGCGCAAGCGGCTCTCCGGTGACTACGAGGTCGACGAGTTCGGGTTCGACCCCGAGCTGACCGGGACGGTCCTGCACCCGATCCTGCGTCGGCTCTACCGGGACTGGTTCCGCACCGAGGTCACCGGCATGGAGAACGTCCCGGTCGACGGGGCGGGGCTGGTGGTGGGCAACCACTCCGGGACCGTCGCGCTCGACGCCCTGGTGCTCTCCGCCGTCCTGCACGACCGGCACCCGGCCAGCCGGTACCTGCGGTTGCTCGGCGCGGACCTGGTCTTCCGGATCCCCGTCGTCTCCGAACTGGCCCGCAAGTCCGGCGGTACGGTCGCCTGCAACGCGGACGCCGAGCGCCTCCTCGGCACCGGTGAACTGGTCGGTGTCTTCCCGGAGGGGTTCAAGGGAATCGGCAAGCTGTACGCCGACCGTTACAGGCTGCAACGGTTCGGGCGGGGCGGCTTCGTCTCGGCGGCGCTGCGGACGGGCACCCCGATCGTGCCGGTGGCCATCGTCGGGGCCGAGGAGACCTATCCGATGCTGGCCGACATCAAGCCGCTGGCCCGGCTGCTGAAGCTGCCTTACTTCCCGGTGACGCCGACCTTCCCGTGGCTCGGGCCGCTGGGCATGGTGCCGCTGCCGAGCAAGTGGCTGATCGAGTTCTGTCCGCCGATCCCCACCGCGCACCTGACCGACGCGGCGGACGACCCCCTTGTCGTGTTCAACCTCGCCGACCAGGTCCGGGAGACCATCCAGCAGACGGTGCACCAGCTGCTGGAGCGACGCCCCGACCCGTTCGGCCCCTGAGACGTCCCGTCAGTCGGGTCGGGTCCGGCGGTGCAGGGCCAGCCCGGCGGCGACCACTGCGACGGCGGCGGTGGAGGGGACGGCGATCCGGGCGGCCCGGCGGCCGGTCCGGAAGTCCCGTACCTCCCAACCGCGCCGACGGGCCTGCCGCAGCAGGACCCCGTCCGGGTTGACGGCGACGGCTCGCCCGACAGTCGAGAGCATCGGCAGGTCGTTCGCCGAGTCGCTGTAGGCGGTGCAGGAGGCGAGGTCGAGACCCTCGACGGCGGCGAGGTGCCCCACCGCCTCGGCCTTGACCGGGCCGTGCATCGGTTCCCCGACCAACCGTCCGGTGTACGCCCCGGCGGTGACCTCGGCGACGGTCCCGATCGCCCCGGTGAGGCCGAGCCGGGCCGCGATCACCCTTCCGATCTCCACCGGGGCGGCGCTGACCAGCCAGACCCGCTGCCCGGCGGCGAGGTGCGCCTCGGCGAGACGGCGGGTTCCGGGCCAGATCCGGGGGGCCATCAGCTCGTCGAAGATCTCCTCGGTGAGCCGCTCCACGTCACCCACCCGCCAGCCCGCGACGAAGGCGAGGGCGGCCTCCTTCGCCAGTGACATGTCGCCGGGGTGCTCGGTGGCCAGGATCCGGAACCGGAGTTGCCGCCAGGCGAACCGGGCCAGGTCGGAGGTGGTGACGTACCTGCGGGCGGCCAGCCCCCGGGCGAGCCAGTACAGCGAGGCGCCCTGCATGATCGTGTTGTCCACGTCGAAGAAGGCGGCGGCGCTCGGGTCGGGGACGGGTGGCCTGCCGACCCCGCTGCGGGCCCAGCCCGTGGTGTGGCCGTGGCTGTCTGTGCTGACGGTCACCGCACGGTCTCGACCCACGTGCCCCTCCGCTCACCGACCTCGTCGTCCGCCGTTACGGGCCTTGCCGGGGCAGGGCCCTGCCATCGGTCGAGCCTATCCGGCCTCGCCTGTGGATGGCGGACGACGACGGACCGTCGGTGAGCGGGGGAGGGAACGGTCGGCCGGTCACCGGAGGCCCGGCGACCGGCGGCCGATCAGCGGGGGCTGGTGCAGGCGACCGGCGGCCGATCAGCGGGGGCTGGTGCAGGCGGCCGGGATCGGGCCGAGGCCGTCGAAGCCGACCACCTTCGGCTCTGCGCAGTCGAGGGCCGTCCGCAACGCCGTCGACCGTTCGCCGACAGCGTCCAGCAGGCCGAGCGAGCTGCGGGTCCGGTCCCGCTGACTGCGCGGTGCCGCGTCGAGGAGTCCGTCGACCGCCTGCCGCTGGCTGTCCAGGAACGCGTCGACCAGGTCGAGCCCGGCCGGGTCGGAGCGCTGCGCGACGGCGTTGAGGAGGGTGCGTACGCCCTGGCGGGTGCCGTTGTCCATGTCGTCGAGTACGGCGTCGTACCGGACGTGGTTGCCGCGCAGCGTCGCGGCCTCGTCGACCCGGGTCCGGGCGAAGTCGAGGAAGAGCTGGCCCCGGTTCAGGTCCGATCCGGCGAGCGCGAGCTGGGCCCGCTCGGTGGAGCGCTTCATGCCGTACAGGGCGTCGCCGGGCAGCGCGTTCTCGCTGGCGGCAGAGATGCCGGAGACGGCGATCGCACCGACGGCGATGCCGGAGAAGATCGCCAGTCGGGCTCGGGCCCGTCGGGCGGTCACCGCGGGCAGCCGTGGGGTCCGCACGGCGGCGGCGATCGGCGGGCGGACGACGTCCGCGTCGGTGGGTGCGATGACCTCGGCTCCGATGCCCTCCCGCTCGGCGGTGGCGATCAGCCTGGCTCGCAGGCTGGTGCGGAAGTCCGCGTCCACCTTCGGGACGGGCCGGTCGACGGTGAGCCGCCGACCGACTGCCACCAGGGTGACGAGTTCGTCGTCCCGCCGGGACCTGACCCGGTGCCGACGGCAGCCGTTGGCTTCTTCGAGAAGCTGTGCGAAGCGCTCAGCGCGTCGACGCAGGAAGAGGTTGTGGTCCACCGCAGGCACCCCCTCTCGCTGTCACGGCTGCTCGGCCGTGGTCGTCGCCGGCGACCGGAGACAGCTGGCACCGGCGCACGAAGGTCGTGGCCGACGGCGCTGTCCGGACCATGGGGCCCGCTGATGCTGGGGCAACCACCGGTCGCACCCGGAAGAACGGTCAGTGCCGGGCTGCGGTTACGGGATCCGGCGTGGCGAAATCGCTGCGTGTCGCGGAGTTCGTGCGGGACGACCGACCGGTCGGGCGGACAGCCGACCGGCCGGCCCCGGTCAGGACGGGGCCGGCGGACTGTCGACGACGGTTCGCTACGGCTGGAATCCGTCGGGCAGGAGTCGGGCCAGGGCCCGGACCGCCCGGTACTGCAACGCCTTGATCGCGCCCTCGTTCTTCCCCATCGCCCTGGCGGTCTCGGCGACCGAGAAGCCCTGGAGGAAGCGCAGGACGATGCACTCCTGCTGCTCCGGGTTGAGCTGCTTGACCGCGCTGAGCAGGGCGACGTTGGTGATGTGCTCGACCACCGCGGCCTCCGGGCTGCCCTCCGGCCCCCGGTCCTCGCGGTCGGCGTCCAGGACGTCCCCGGTGGTCACCTCCAACCGGTACCGGCCGGACTTGAAGTGGTCGGCGACCAGGTTGCGGGCGATGGTGACCAGCCAGGCACCGAGGTCGCGCCCCTGCCAGGTGAAGCTGCCGATCCGTTTGAGGGCGCGCAGGAACGTGTCGGAGGTGAGGTCCTCGGCGAGTTGCCGGTTACCGACCCGGAAGTAGACGAATCGGAAGACCGTCTCGACGTACCTGTCGTAGATCAGGCCGAAGGCCTCCACCTCACCGGCCTGGGCGCGCTCGACCAGACGCCAGACCTCGGTGGCCGGGTCGGACGGGTCGGGGCGGCTGGGGTAGCCGGTCGGTGCGCCCCCGCCGGTGCCGCCGGCGGGGGCGGCCGGCACGGCGGGGATGACTGCGGTCTCGGCGTTCGTCGCCTCGGCGGAGGCGGGCGGGTCGGCGCTGCGTCGACCCTGCACCGGCATCGTCGGTCGGACCGGAACCGTCACCCGACCCCCCGAAGGTTTGGCGTTGCCCCCGGGAGCCGGGGGCCTGGGTGTCGTCTCGTTGTGGTGCGGTCGGCTCCGTAACCGCCGGGCGGCCTCGTCGCCTTGGGTGGGGGGTCCCCACGTGTCGTCCACCGGTCCGCGTGCGGAGGGCGACCGTTCGTTGACTGTCGGTCGTACCCCGGGGGTGCTCAGGCCGACGGGCTGCTCCACCCATCCCGAAGCGGTCATCGGGTCACCCCCGTCGGGTAGGCGACGGGCCGTCCCGGGACGGCGTCGACGAGGTGGTCGGACCGGCCTGCACCGGGTCCCGCCGCACAGGCGCGACGAGTCCCCGTGAGGTGCTGGTCCAATGCGCTTACGGGCACGGGGGCCTCCTCGGGCTGAGGGGTGTCAACTCACAGCAAATGGGGTGAGTCGACCCGAGTCATGATAAGGCAGACGTCACCCGTGCGTGGTAAGTCAGTTACACAGAGCGGAAGTATTTCCGTCGCCGTCGGGACCTCACCGGACCGGTTGTCCGTCGGGGGCGATTGACTTTCCGCCCGGGCCCAGGGTCCGAAACTGTTGCCCGTTTACCGGGCTCGTCTCGCGCTCGGCCGGGCCGGACGGCGTCGACTGTGCCAGACTCGGCCGGACGACCGCACGTCTAGGAGGTACCGATGTCCACCGACGCCCGGCTCGCCCTGGTCACCCGTCCCGGCTGCCACCTCTGCGAGGACGCCAAGGCGGCCCTCGACCGGGTGGTGGCCGTCACCGGCGACCGGTGGATCGAGAAGGACGTCACCGGGGACGTCGAGTTGGAACGAGAGTACGGCGAGCGACTGCCGGTGGTGCTCCTCGACGGCAAGGAACACGGCTACTGGCGGGTGGAGGAAGAGCGGCTGCTGCGCGATCTGACCACCCCCCAGTTGTAGGGCGTCCACCGCCGCCCGGTGCGGCGGTGCGATCCGCGCACTCCCCAGCGACAGGGGTCGTCGCCTATCGTGCTGCGATGACCCCTGTTCGCGACCACCTGGTGTGGGACTGGAACGGCACGCTGCTCAACGACCTGAGTCTGATCATCGCCGCCACGAACGCCGCGTTCGCCAGCGTGGGTGGCCCGGTGGTGACGGCCGAGGAACACCGGGTCCGGTTCCGTCGCCCTGTCGTCGACTACTACGCCGAGGTGCTGGGCAGGGCTGTCGACGAGGAGGCGTTCGGGCGTCTCGACCGGATCTTCCACGACGCGTACCGGGCTGGTCTGACCACCTGTGAGCTGGCCGAGGACGCCGTCACCGCGATGGGCGACTGGTCGGGGAGCCAGTCGTTGTTGTCGATGTGGTTCCACGACGAGCTGGTGCCGGCGGTCCGGACGTACGGCCTCGACGGGCGGTTCGTCCGGGTCGACGGGTGGCGGGCGGCGGTCGGTGGCGACCGGAAGGCCGCCTCGCTGATCCGGCACCTGGCCCACCTCGACGTGGACCCCGGCCGGGTGGTGCTGATCGGCGACTCACTCGACGACGCCGAGGCGGCCGAGGCGGTCGGTGCCCGGGCGGTGCTCTACACCGGTGGCTTCACCGACGCGGAGCGCCTGCGGGCCTCGGGGCATCCGGTGGCCACCACGCTCACCGGGGCGGTCCACCTGGCCGCGACCCTGCCCTGAGCTGCGCCGTCCGCCGGTCCGGGGAGGTAGTCCGATCTTGGTGATTGGCGTGGGAAGTCTGGATTGCGCAATAATCGGGGAGCGGCACCGCGCGGCCGGTGGATCGATCTTGTGGAATGGAGGCTCGGTGGCACCGCTGCGCCGATCAGCAAGATCGCGATTTGTGCACGTCTTCACAAGCGCCTACTCTGTAATTCCGACGCGCCCTGCTAGCTCAGCCGGCAACCTCGGTCGCCAGCGGGAGTCCCGGAACGGCCGGCGACGGGAGCTGGCAGAGAATCGCACCGCACGGAGTCTCATGAGTCAGCATCGTCACCCTGGCACGCCCAGCCGTGCTGGTGTCGTACCGGCGCTTCCGGATCTGCCCGAAGCGACAGTCGCGCGGCTCCCCGAATACCTACGTGCCCTGCACGCCGTCGCCGAAACCGGTCACGAGACGATTTCCAGCGAAGGGCTCTCCGCCGCGGCCGGGGTCAACTCGGCCAAGCTCCGCAAGGACCTCTCCCAGCTCGGCTCGTACGGCACCCGTGGGGTGGGGTACGACGTCGCGCTGCTGATCGACCAGATCGAGTATGTGCTCGGGCTCACCCAACGTCGGGCCGTCGCCCTGGTCGGGGTGGGTAATCTCGGTCACGCCCTGGCCGGGTACGACGGCTTCGCCACCCGGGGCTTCCGGATCGCCGCGCTCTTCGACGCCGACCCCGAACGGGTGGGCGAGGAGATCAGCGGGCTGATCGTCAAGCACATCGACGAGCTGCCCCGGGTCGCCGAGGAGGAGTCCCTCGCCATCGGGGTGATCGCCACCCCGGCCGCCTCCGCCCAGCGGGTCGCCGACGAGCTGGTCGCCGTCGGCGTCACGAGCATCCTCAACTTCGCTCCGTGCGTACTCTCGGTGCCGGACGGGGTCGATGTGCGGAAGGTCGACCTCGCCATCGAGCTGCAGATTCTGTCGTTCCACGAGCACCGCAAGGCATCGTTGACCACACTGCCCGCCACCACCGGCGGGTCCACCCTCACCGCGCTGCCCGGCGGGCTCGCGGCCCCCGACACCCAGGAGGCGATCGGCACGTGAAGCTGCTCGTCGTCGGTGCGTCGTACCGCACCGCTCCGGTCGCCGTCCTGGAGCAGTTGGCGGTCGCGCCCGCCGAGACCACCCGCACCCTGGACCAGCTGGTCGCCCAGCCGTACGTGACGGAGGCGGTGCTCGTCTCCACCTGCAACCGGGTGGAGGTGTACGCCACGGTCTCCGGATTCCACGGCGGTCTCGGCGACATCTGCGCGGTCCTCGCCGAGCGGGCCGGCTGCCCACCGGCGGCGCTCGCCAACCACCTCTACGTGCACTTCGACGCCGCTGCGGTGGAGCACGTCTTCCGGGTCGCGGCCGGACTGGACTCCCTGGTCGTGGGGGAGGCGCAGATCCTCGGCCAGCTCCGGGACGCGTACCACTGGGCCAGTGGCGCCGACTCCACCGGGCGGCTGCTGCACGAGCTGATGCAGCAGGCGTTGCGGGTGGGCAAGCGGGCGCACGCCGAGACCGGCATCGACCGGGCGGGCCAGAGCGTGGTCACCGCCGCCCTGGACCTCGCCGCGGGCCACCTCGACGAGGGCCTCACCGGCCGACCGGCCCTGGTGGTCGGTGCCGGGGCGATGGGGGCGCTCAGCGTGGCCACCCTCGCCCGGCTCGGGGCGGGGCCGCTCGCGGTGACCAACCGGGGTGCGGACCGGGCCGCCCGGCTCGCCGAGTCGTACGGCGCGGAGGCGGTGCCGATGACCGAACTCGCCGCGGCGTTGTCCACGGTGGACATCGTAGTGGCCGCCACGGCGGCCACCGAACCGGTCCTCACCCGGGACGTCGTGGCCCGTACCCTCGCCGACCGGGACCCGGCCCGGGGGCCGTTGGTCCTGCTCGACCTGGCAGTGCCCCGCGACGTCGAACGAGGGGTCGCCGAGCTGCCCGGCGTCGAGGTGATCGACATCGACCGGATGGCCGACGTGCTCGCCGACGGCCCGGCGGCGGCCGACGCCGCTGCCGTCGGACAGATCGTCACCGCCGAGGTCGAGGGCTTCCTGACCTGGCTGCGAGGTGCCGACGTGGCACCCACGGTGGCCGCCCTGCGGGGACGCGCGGACGACGTGGTCGGCGTCGAGCTGCGTCGACTGGCCCAACGTCGTCCTGATCTCACCGACGGGCAACGAGCCGAGGTGGCGCGTACCGTGCACCGCGTGGTGCAGCGGTTGCTGCACCAGCCCACCGTGCGGGTCCGGCAGTTGGCCGCAGAACCGGGCGGCGACCAGTACGCCGCACTGCTGCGGGAGCTGTTCGACCTCCAGGTGCCGCAGGCCACCACCGTGGGGGCGGTTCCCGACGTGGTGGACGCCGATACCGACCCGTACGTCGGCACCGGCTCCGCCCCGACGGATCCGGTCCCGCCCGGTACCGAGTCCGACCCGCACCTCGGAGGTGAACGATGACCGCACCCCTGCGTCTGGGAACCCGGGGCAGCTCATTGGCGATGGCCCAGTCGGGGCAGATCGCCGAGGCGCTCACCGCCGCCACCGGTCGGCAGGTCGAGCTGGTCGAGGTGGTCACCGCCGGAGACAGGTCGACGGCCCCGGTGCACCGGCTCGGCGTCGGCGTCTTCGTCTCCGCCCTTCGTGACGCGCTCACCGCCGGCACCATCGACTTCGCGGTGCACTCCTACAAGGACCTGCCCACCGCGGAGGCCCCCGGCCTGCACATCGCTGCGGTACCGCCCCGCGAGGACCCGCGCGACGCGCTCGTCGCCTCGGGTGGGCGGACCCTCACCGAACTTCCCTCCGGCGCCGCCGTGGGGACGGGCGCTCTGCGCCGCATCGCCCAGCTGCACGCTCTCGGGATGCAGCTGACGGTGACCCCGATCCGGGGCAACGTGGACACGCGCCTGGCGCGCGTCCTCGGCCCCGGAGCCGA
The DNA here is from genome assembly GCF_040300925.1 of Micromonospora sp. NPDC000207. Taxonomy (NCBI): domain Bacteria; kingdom Bacillati; phylum Actinomycetota; class Actinomycetes; order Micromonosporales; family Micromonosporaceae; genus Micromonospora; species Micromonospora sp. NPDC000207. The sequence goes on along the minus strand of NZ_JBEPEQ010000003.1, from coordinate 35,970 downwards.
TCTCGACGCGGTGGTCCTGGCTCGGGCCGGGCTGGCCCGGCTGGGCCGGACCGACGAGATCACCGAGACGCTCGACCCGATGCTGATGCTGCCCGCCCCCGCCCAGGGTGCGCTGGCGGTGGAGTGCCGGATCGACGACTCGGACCTGGTCGAGCTGCTCTCCGTACTCGACCACGCACCGTCCCGGGCCGCGGTCACCGCGGAACGGGCGCTGCTGGCCACCCTGGAGGCCGGGTGCTCCGCTCCGGTCGCCGCCTACGCCATCGTCGCCGAAGGCGAGCCGACCGGCTCGGATGCCGACAGCGACGTCGTTCACGAGATCTACCTGCGCGGGGCGGTGATCAGCCCGGACGGCGCCCGAGACATCCGGCTGTCCCGCACCGGTACGCCCGCCGACGCGGCGGAGATCGGCAAGGCACTCGCCGCCGAACTCCTCGACCTCGGCGCCGACTCGATCCTCGGCCAGGACGGACATGCCGCCGCCCCGGGGACACAGCACATTGGGAGCACAGAATGACCCGCACCCGTAAGCCCGTAGGCCGTATCGCGTTCGTCGGGGCCGGACCCGGCGACCCGGGCCTGCTGACCCGCCGGGCGCACGACGCTCTGGTCGACGCCGACCAGGTGGTGTACGACCGTGGGGTCCCCGAGGCGCTGCTCGACGCCGTGCGTACCCAGGCTCGGGCCGACACCGAGTTCAGCCCGGCCGAGGGTGTGCCGGGGGACGTGGCGAAGGTGCTGATCTCGGCTGCCCGTTCCGGCCTGAACGCCGTGCACCTGGTCGCCGGTGACCCGTTCGGCCACGACTCGGTGGTCAAGGAGGTGCAGGCGGTGGCGCGTACCGCCGCGCACTTCGAGGTGGTGCCGGGGGTGTCCCAGGCCGAGGGGGTGGCCACCTACGCGGGCGTACCACTGCCCGGGGTGCGGACCGCCGCCGACGTGGAGGACGTCGCCAACCTGGACTTCGAGGCGCTGGCCGCCGCCGTGACCCGGGGGTCCCTGGCGCTCGCCGTCGACGCCGGTGACCTGGCCGCGATCCGGGACGGCCTGCTCGCCGCCGGGATGGACGGCGCGACCGAGGTCGGGGTGACCGGCGACGGCACCGGGGAGACCCAGTACACCACCACCTCGACCGTCGACTCGTTCGTCGCGGCGGCGCTCGGCTTCACCGGCCGGGTGGTGCTCACCATCGGGTCCGGTGTCGGCCAGCGGGACAAGCTCAGCTGGTGGGAGAACCGGCCGCTGTACGGCTGGAAGGTGCTGGTCCCCCGGACCAAGGAGCAGGCCGGGGTGATGAGCGCCCGGCTGCGCGCGTACGGGGCGATCCCGTGTGAGGTGCCCACCATCGCGGTGGAGCCGCCCCGGACCCCGGCCCAGATGGAGCGGGCCGTCAAGGGGCTCGTCGACGGCCGGTACGCCTGGGTGATCTTCACGTCGGTGAACGCGGTCCGGGCGGTCTGGGAGAAGTTCGGCGAGCACGGCCTGGACGCCCGGCACTTCGGCGGGGTCAAGATCGCCTGCATCGGGGACGCCACCGCCGACGCGGTACGCGCCTTCGGCATCCAGCCGGAGCTGATCCCCTCCGGTGAGCAGTCCTCCGAGGGGCTGCTCGCCGAGTTCTCGCCGCACGACGAGGTCCTCGACCCGGTGGGCCGGGTCCTGCTGCCGCGCGCCGACATCGCCACCGAGACCCTCGCCGCCGGCCTCACCGAGCGGGGCTGGGAGGTCGACGACGTGACCGCCTACCGGACGGTCCGGGCCGCCCCGCCGCCGGCCGAGATCCGGGACGCGATCAAGTCGGGCGGGTTCGACGCGGTCCTCTTCACCTCCTCCTCGACGGTCCGCAATCTGGTGGGTATCGCCGGGAAGCCGCACGCGCGTACCGTGGTTGCTGTCATCGGGCCCAAGACGGCGGAGACCGCGACGGAGTTCGGCCTGCGGGTCGACGTCCAGCCGCCGCACGCCTCGGTCCCCGACCTGGTGGAGGCGCTCGCCGGCTACGCCGTGGAGCTTCGGGAGAAGCTCGCCGCGATGCCGGCCAAGCAGCGTCGTGGCTCGAAGGTGCAGGGCCCCACCGCGCTGCGGTTCCGGTAGTCGTACCGAGGAGGCGTCATGCCGTACCCCGAGATCCGGCCCCGCCGGCTGCGTCGTGACGCGGCCGTGCGGCGGCTGGTCTCCGAGACCCGGGTCGCCCCGGCCGAGCTGGTGCTGCCGATGTTCGTCAAGGAGGGGCTGACCGAGCCCCGCCCGATCGGGTCGCTGCCGGGGGTGCTGCAACACTCCCGGGACTCGCTGCGCAAGGCGGCGGTCGAGGCGGTCCAGGCCGGGGTCGGCGGGATCATGCTCTTCGGGGTGCCGGCCGAGCGGGACGCCACCGGGTCCGGCGGGATCGACCCGGCGGGCATCCTCAACGTCGCCATCTCCGACGTGGTCGGCGAGGTCGGGGACGCCACTGTGGTGATGAGCGACCTCTGCCTGGACGAGTTCACCTCGCACGGGCACTGCGGCCTGCTCACCCCGGACGGGGACGTCGACAACGACGCCACCCTGGCCGCCTACGCGCAGATGGCGGTGGCCCAGGCCGCCGCCGGGGTCGGGGTGGTCGGGCCGTCCGGGATGATGGACGGCCAGGTCGGGGTGGTACGCCGGGCGCTCGACGCGGCCGGACACACCGACGTGGCGGTCCTCGCCTACGCCGCCAAGTACGCCTCGGCGTACTACGGCCCGTTCCGCGACGCGGTGGAGTCGGCGTTGCAGGGCGACCGGCGCACCTACCAGCAGGATCCGGCGAACCTGCGGGAGTCCCTGCGCGAGGTGGCGTTGGACGTCGCCGAGGGCGCCGACATCGTGATGGTCAAGCCCGCCCTTCCCTACCTCGACGTGGTGTCGGCGGTCCGGGCCGCCGTCGACGTCCCCGTCGCCGCGTACCAGGTCTCCGGTGAGTACGCGACAGTCGAGGCCGCCGCCGCCAACGGCTGGATCGACAGGGAACGGGTGATCCTGGAGTCGCTCACCTCGATCCGGCGGGCCGGGGCGGGGATCATCCTCACCTACTGGGCCGTCGAGGCCGCCCGCCTGCTCCGCGAGAGCTACTGACCCGGGCGGGTACGGGTCAGCACGAACAGGTACGGGTGCTCCGCGCCGCGTACGTCCATCGCCCCGAGCACCCTGTCGTCGTCGACCCGGCGGAACACGTCGTGGATCGGGTGGGCGTCGTAGCACATGGTGGCGGTGACCACGCCCCGGTATTCCGTCATCCGGAGCCGAGCGGCGGGTCGGGGGGTGGCCAGCAGCGGCCGGGCCAGCCGGAACAGGCTGGCCGCAGCGGGGAGCCGGGTCAACGCCGGGCGACGGAGCAGCGTCCCCACCGGGATCAGCCCCGGGGCGATGCTGGTGAGCCGACCGCCCGGGGTGGTGAAGACCAGCGGGTGGACCTGCTCGGGGCTGTCGAACCGCTTGCCCCACCACCCGAGCTGCTCCAACAGTCCGTCGAGCGGGTGGCCGGTGGGCAGACCGGTGCCACGCCACCAGCCCCGCATCTCCTCGACCGTCACCGCAGGCAGCGTGTCGTAGTAGGCCAACGCCGTGTCCAGGTCCGCCCGCCGACGTAGGTCGTCGAGCCGGTCCGGGCCGTCGTGTCGGATGGTCATCGCCGGTCAGCCCTGGGCGTCGAGGCGGTGCACCAGCTCCGCCACCTCGGCACCGTACTCGCACCAGTGCCGGTCGGGGCGGTAACCCAGGTCGGCGTTGACCGCCAGCATCGCCTCGTTGGACTGGGCGTTCCAGGTCTGGACCTGGGTCAGCCCCGGCTGCGCCGAGCGGAGTTCGAGAAGCATCCGCGCCTTGATCGCCCTGTCGATGCCGTGCCCCCGGTGGTGCTGCAACACGATGGTGTCGTACTGGTCGGCCCGGGTCGGGTGCTGGGCCGGCACCACCACCTCGGTCAGTCCGGCGACCTCACCGGTCGGCTCGTGCAGGGCCGACACGATGTACGGCTGCATCCCCCGCCGGTGCAGGCAGTCCAGGCTGTCCCGGAGCCGTTGCGGGTCGTACGAGCTGGGGCGCAGCTCGCCGTCGTCGAGGTCCCGTATCTCGGCCTTGGTCCGGGCGTACGCCTCGATCAGGTCGTCCGGCGGTCCACCCGGGTGGAACTGGAGCCGGTAGCCGTCGCCGATGCCGGCGACCGTCGTGGCCAGCGCCGACCAGTCCACCCCGGCGAGGTCGAGGACGCTGCGGGTCTCGACGTAGTCCCGGGTGAACCCGAGCGACTCGTAGAAGGCCACCGCCGGGGTGCCCCCGACCACCTCGACCCCCATCGACTGGAAGCCCTCCTGGTAGACCCGGCGGGCCGCCAACCGGACCAGCCGTCGACCGAGGCCACCACGGCGCTGGGTGGGGTCGACGAGGACCTCCAGCACGCCGATGTCGCCCAGGAGCAGCACCTGCACGTGCCCGAGGATCGCCCCCGGCTGCCCCTCGTCGGGGGTCTCGGCCTGGGCGACCCAGGAGATCCGCCGTTCGCCCGGCATCACCTCGGAGAGGTACTCCCGCATCGAGGTGCCCTGCCAGGGCGGATCCTGCGGCAGGTCGGCCGCCAGAATCGCGTTCAGCATCTCCAGCAGAGACGCGATCTCGGCGGACGACGCGGTCCTGGGATCCCACTCGCGCACCATCACGGGTCTAGCTTGCCGTCAACAGCTGCTCGGGGGAAGAGTCCGCGCCTCCAATGTACGCAGACGATCACATCAGGCGCGGCTGGCCTGACCGTACCGGTTGGCGGTGTCGAAGACGTCCTGGGCGTACCGGCGCACGTCGTTGTACGACAGGATCGCCCGCCACCAGTCGCTCGCGACGGTGAGGTTCCGGCCCCACTTGCAGAGGTACCGTCCGGCGGCGAGCGCCGCGTCGTTGAGGTTGTGCGGGTCCTTCACCCCGTCCCCGTCGGCGTCCGCCCCGATCTCCTCCCACGTGGTGGGGATGAACTGCATCGGCCCGACCGCCCGGTCGTAGGTGGTGTCGTTGTCCAGCTGCCCCTGGTCGGTGTCGCGGATCAGCATCCGGCCGCCCTGACCGTCCAGGGGCAACCCGAAGATCAGCGGGTCCTCGGCGCGGCCGTTCGGCTTCAGGGTGGCCCCGTTGGCCTGCCCGTGCCGGGACTCCACGTACCCGATCGCGGCCAGCGTCGTCCAGCTGAGCTGACAACCGGGTTCGGTCTGGGCGAGGACCAGCTCGGCGTAGCCGTACGCCTGCATCGCGACCGGGGAGATCCCCACCCTGGCACCGGTGGTCTGCGCCCAGCCCGCGAGCGCGTCGACCGGGCGGGCGACCACCGGGGCCGCACCCCCGGAGGGCAGCACCCCGGCCGGGGCACCCGAAGCGCCGGGCAGAACCGAAGCGCCGGGCAGACCCGACGGAACCCCACCGGGTGCACCCGGCACGGCGGCGGCGCCGGGGGGCAGCGGCACCTGCGACTCCAGCTGTGGCCAGGCCGCGTCGGTGGGGCTCCCGGCGGCCCCGGCCGCAGTCGGTTGGGCGTTGCGGGCGGTCGCCGGCACCAGCAACGCGCCGGTCGCCGCCATGGCCGCGACCAGCCCGAGGAGGAACAGTCCGGGTACGGCGAGCCGCCCACTGGGCCGCCTCGACCACTCCCGGGTGGCGCGTGCCGCAGCCCCCGCCATCCGCCGGGGCGGCGTCCGCAGGGCGTGGGCGAACGGCACCCGACGACGGGGATTGCCGGCCCGGGTCGGAGCCGCCACCGGTGCCGTCTCGCCGCCGACCGGGGCAGCCTTTCCACCGGTCTCGTCGGCTGCCTTGCCGTCGGTCCTGTCGGTGACCGGGGTCGGCTCGACGGAAGCCTTCTTCGACGTCTCGCCGTCGGTCCCGGCGGGTGTCTGCTCGGCCGGTGTCTGCTCGGCGGGTGTCTGCTCGGCGGGTTTCGGCTCGGCCGGTGTCTGGTCGGCGTGTTTCGGCTCGACGGGTTTCGGCTCGGCCGGTGCCTGGGTGGCGGGTGTCGGGGTGGTCGCGGGCGTGGGGGGCGCGTCCTGCTCGTCACGCCACCGGGCCAACCAGGGCCGACGGGGACGGGGAATCCGGGGCGTCTCGCCCTGCCCCGTGGGATGTGCGGGCGGCGCGGCCGACCGTAGCTGTCGGTTCGTCGGTTCTTCCTGGCCGTCCACCACCAGTCGAGTATCACCCATGTCACCCCGATAGTCAGGACCGGCCGTACCCTGGATCCATGCCCCGGTACGAGTTCCGTTGCCGCGCCTGCGGCGACACCTTCGAGGTCAACCGCCCGATGGCGGAGGCCGCTGCCCCCGCGTCCTGCCCCCAGGGGCACGACGACACAGTCAAGCTCCTCTCCACCGTCGCGTTCACCGGTCGCGGTGGTGCCGGTGCGGCCGGCGGCGCGCCCGCCCCGTCCGGTGGGGGCTGCTGCGGTGGTGGCTGCGGCTGCTGACCCGGCACCGTCGACCGCGACCGTCCTCACCGGACGGTTACGGCTACGGTTGTCTTGCCCTTGTGCAGGTGGGATGGCACCTTTGGGCGCAACCCCCGTCCCGTCTGGACGAAGGCGGACCGGGTGGCACGGGAGAGCATGACCCCGACGTCAGGTGCGGAGGTTCCACTCATGTCGTCACCGATCGACCTCCCGAGCGGCCTGGTGACCTTCGTGTTCACCGACATCGAGGGGTCGACCCGGCTGGCCCAGCTGCTCGGCCCGGACTACCGGCCGGTGCTGCGGGAGCACCGGCGGTTGCTGCGCCGTACGCTCGCGGGCACCGCCGGGGCCGAGTTGCTGACCGAGGGCGACTCGTTCTTCATCGCGTTCCCGGACGCCACTGCCGCGCTGACCGCCTGCCTGACCGCGCAGCTGGCGCTGACCGGGCACGACTGGCCCAGCCCCGAGTCCGCACCCCGGGTACGGATGGGACTGCACACCGGGTACGCCGAGCCCCGCGACGGCGAGTACGCCAGCCCGGAGGTGCACCGGGCGGCCCGGGTCGCCGCCGCCGCCCACGGTGGGCAGGTGCTCTGCTCGGCGGGGACCGCCCGACACGCCGATCCGCTGCCGGACGGGTCCTCCCTGCTGGACCTCGGCCTGCACCGGCTGCGCGGCTTCGACGACCGGGAGCGACTGTTCCAACTGGTCGCCCCGGGGCTGGAGCGACAGTTCCCCCGCCCGCGTACCGCCGACGCGGTGGCGCACAACCTGCCCACCCAGGTCACCAGCTTCGTCGGCCGGGAGGTCGAACGCGCCGAACTGGACCGGCTGATGCGTCAGCACCGCCTGGTCACCGTGTTGGGGGCCGGGGGTGCCGGCAAGACCCGACTCGCCGTGGAGTTGGCCGCCGCGGTCGTGGAGGCGTACCCGGACGGGGTGTGGTTCGTCGACATCGCCACAGTGACCGACCCGGGGCTCGTCGCCTTCGCCGTCGCGGCCGTCCTCGGGCTCCGCCCGGAGCCCGGTCGGCCGATGGTGGACACCCTCGTCGAGTACGCGGCCAACCGCGCCATGCTGATCGTCCTGGACACCTGTGACGCGCAGCCGTCCGCGTCGGCCGAGCTGATCTCCCGCCTGCTCGCCGGCTGCGGCGGGGTACGGGTCCTCGCCACCAGCCGGGAGTCCTTCGGCCTGCCCGGGGAGGTGGTGTGGCGGATACCGCCGCTGTCGGTGGAGCCCCGACCCGACGGCGCCCAGAGCGACGCGGTGGCGCTGCTGCTGGACCGGACGACTGCGGCCCGGGGAGGTCGGCAACCCGAGTCGGCGGAGGCGGCCGACCTGCGGCGGGTGGCGCAGCGGCTCGACGGGTTGCCGCTCGCCATCGAACTGGCCGCCGCCCGACTGCGGGTGCTCTCCGCCGGGCAGCTCGCCGAGCGGCTCGACGACGTGCTGGGCACCCTCGACGCGGGGCGGGGCCAGTCCGCCCCGGACCCGTGGGAGCGCCGGTCCGGCGGGTACGGTCCCGATCCGTTCGTCGGGTTCCCCGGGCCGGACTGGACCGGTCAGCAGCACGACACCGTCGACCTGGTGGCCGCCGCCCGGGGGGCCACCCCGCCCACCTCGGCCACCCGGGCGGTACGCCGCTCCGCGGTGGAGCGGCACGCCACCATGCAGGCCACTGTGACCTGGTCGTACCGGACCCTCGGCCCCCGGGCCGCCCGGCTGCTGCGCTGGCTGTCGGTGTTCGCCAGGCCGGTGGACCTGGCGACGATGCAGTGGCTGCTCGACGACGACCCGCTCGACCCGCTGAGCGTGCTCGTCGACAAGTCGATGGTTCTCGCCGAGCCGAGCGCCACCGGAAGCACCTACCGGATGCTCGACCCGATCCGGGCGTACGCCGCCCGTCGGCTGACCGAGGCCGGTGAGGAGCGGACCGCCAGGGACCGGCACGTGGCCTGGTCGACGCGGGCGCTGGAACAGGCCCACCTCGGCCCGGACGGGCAACCTGTGACGTTGTCGCTCTACCGTCTCGACCCGCTGGCCGGGGAGCTGCGGGCAGCGCTGCGCTGGTGCGCCACCGGCGGAAGCGCCCGGGCGGGGCTGCGCCTGGCGGGTGGGCTCGACCAGTGGTGGCGGGAGCGGGGGTTGGCCCGGGAGGGCCGGTTGTGGCTGTTCCGGCTCTACGGACGGATCGCCGAAACCGGTGAGGAGATCCCGGAGGCGGAGCTGGCGGCGGCGTACCACCTGCACTCCCTGCACGCCGGGGCCGACGGCGAGCTGGCCGAGGAGCTGCGTTTCTCGCAGCGGGCCGAGGCGGCGGCCCGGCAGGCGGGGGAGGCCGGGCTGCTGGCCCGGGTCCTCGCCGGACGGGCGGCACCGCTCATCGACATGGGCCAGTTCGTCGAGGCGGAGCGGGTCTGTCGGGAGGTCATCGACTGGGCGTACGAGCAGGGGGTGGCCGGTGACGTGCTGTTCGCCGTGTTCAGCCTGGCCGAGCTGCTCTGGCAGCGGGGTGCCCTGGACGACGCGGCGGAGCTGCTCGGGGCGGCCCGCCCGATCGAGGCGGCCCGGCCGGTGGAGCGGGGTCGCCGCTCGGTGGACATGCTGCTCGGCATGGTGGCGTTGGCCCGGGGCGACCTGGTCGCGGCGCACGAGCACCTTCAGGCGGCGCTGCGTTCCCGGCTGGCGCACGGCTTCCACGGCCGGGCCTGCGACACACTCGACGCGATCGCCGTACGCTGCGCCGCCGGAGGTGACCCGTCGACCGCCGCCCGGCTCTTCGGCGCCGCCCAGGCGACCCGGGCGAGCATGCGGTCCACCCCCGGCATCCACGACGCGTACTGGCTGCGACGCCAGACGGAGGTACGTGAGCTTGTCGGTGACGCGGAGTTCGACACCGCGTACGGCGAGGGCAGTGAGCTGAGCCTGGAGGAGGCGGCGGCCCTGGCGCTCGGGGTGGAACACCCCGACCTGGCCGCCGACTCGACCCGGTTCAGGACCACGGCCCCACCCCTCCTCCCCTGACCGAGGGCTCCTCCGTCAGGCGAAGAAGCGGGCCAGGTGGCTGGGGGTGGGCGGGTCGGCGTCCGGTGCCAGGGGGGTGAGGTCGGCGAAGATGCTGGCCCCGTCGCAGCCGGCGTGCAGCGGGTACCAGCGCGGGGTGCCGGGCGGGCGCTGCACACAGATTCCCTTGATCGTCTGCACGTCGAGCAGCCGTACGTGGGTCGGGTCGGCCACCGCGTTCACATGCCCCCACCAGGGGCTCATGACGTGCAGGACGCCCCCGGGGCGCAGCACCCGGTGGCACTCGTCCACCAGGGGCAGGAAGTCGATCAGGTGTTCCAGGATGTGTACCGCGAAGAGGACGTCCACCGAGTCGTCGGCAAGTGGCAGCGAGCCGGACAGGTCGGCGATCGCGTTCACCCCGGGAGCGGGGAAGATGTCCAGTCCCAGGTTCTCCGGGTACTGCTTCGTGCCGCCGCAGCCCAGGTCGACGACGACCGGGTCACGCCCGGCGACGCGTACCCGGGACCAGACCCCGAAGACCCCGGCGAGCCGACCCACCCGATCCCGGACCAGCCGGAGCTGCCCGGCGTCGACGACCTCCCCGGTCAGGTGGGCCACCCCCTGGTCGAAGCGGACGCGCACGGCCAGGTCCCGCAGCCGCGCGTCGTGTCCGGCCTGGTCCGCCCAGGTCTCGGCGAGGAATTCGTCGACCGCCCGCAGCCGTTCGGCCGAGGGCGGGGTCTGGGTCAGCGCGACCATGGGTCACCTCCGGCCGCCCGTTACCCGGTACGCCGCCCGCTACGCCCGGCCCGTCCACGTTCATCCGATCGGGGGCGGTCGCCTCGGGTACGCGGAGGACGCCCCCCTCAGAGTTCGGTGACCCGACCGGCGTCGACCTGGAGCCGTCGGGTGGTGTGCACCGCGTCGAGCATCCGCCTGTCGTGCGTGACCAGCAGCAGGGTGCCCGGATATCCGTCCAACGCCGACTCCAGCTGCTCGATCGCAGGCAGGTCCAGGTGGTTCGTCGGCTCGTCGAGGACCAACAGGTTCACCCCGCGCCCCTGGAGCAGGGCCAGGGTGGCCCGGGTCCGTTCGCCGGGAGAGAGGGTGCCGGCGGGACGCAGGACGTGCTCGGCGCGCAGGCCGAACTTGGCCAGCAGGGTCCGTACGTCCGCCGGGGCGGTGTCCGGTACGGCCGACCGGAAGGCGTCGAGCAGCGGCTGGTCACCGAGGAAGAGGCGACGGGCCTGGTCCACCTCCCCGACCACCACCCCGGAACCGAGGGTGGCATGTCCCCGGTCCAGTGGCAGCCGACCCAGCAACGCGCCGAGCAGGGTGGACTTGCCGGACCCGTTCGCCCCGGTCACCGTCACCCGGTCGGCCCAGTCGATCTGCAGGTCCACCGGGCCGAGGGTGAAGTCGCCTCGGCGTACCACAGCGTCACGGAGGGTGGCCACCACGGCCCCGGCGCGGGGCGCGGCGGCGATCTCCATCCGCAGCTCCCATTCCTTGCGCGGCTCCTCGACCACCTCCAGGCGCTCGATCAGCCGTTCGGTCTGTCGGGCCTTGGCGGCCTGCTTCTCGGTCGCCTCGGACCGGAACTTGCGGCCGATCTTGTCGTTGTCGGTGGCCTTGCGCCGGGCGTTCTTGACGCCCTTCTCCATCCAGGCGCGCTGGGTGCGGGCCCGCGCCTGGAGGTCGGCTTTCGTGTCGGCGTACTCCTCGAACTCGGCCCGGGCGTGCCGACGGGCCACCTCCCGCTCCTCCAGGTAGCCCGCATAGCCACCGCCGTAGTGGTTGACCTGCTGCTGGTGCAGGTCCAGCTCCAACACCCGGGTCACCGTCCGGGTGAGGAACTCCCGGTCGTGGCTGACCAGGACGGTGCCCGCCCGCAGGCCGGTGACGAACTGTTCCAGCCGTTGCAGACCGGCCAGGTCCAGGTCGTTCGTGGGCTCGTCGAGCAGGAAGACGTCGTAGCGGCTCAGCAGCAGCGAGGCCAGCCCGGCGCGGGCGGCCTGACCACCGGAGAGGCCCGTCATCGGATGGTCCAGGCCGACAGTGAGGCCCAGGTCGGCCCGGACCTGTTCGGCCCGTTCGGTCAGGTCGGCACCGCCGAGGCCGAGCCACCGGTCCAACGCCTCGGCGTAGGCGTCGTCGGCGCCGGTCGCACCGACGGTGAGGGCCTCGGTCGCGGCGTCCAGGGCGGCCTGGGCACCCGTCACCCCGGTCCGGCGGGCGAGGAAGTCCCCGACCGTCTCCCCGGCCCGCCGCTCCGGCTCCTGCGGCAGGTATCCGACGGTCGCGGTGGGCGGGCTGAGCGTCACCCCGCCCGCCTCGACCGGCACCGATCCGGCGAGGGTACGCAGCAACGTCGACTTGCCGGCGCCGTTCACCCCGACGAGGCCGACCACGTCACCGGGGGCCACCACCAGGTCCAGCCCGGAGAAGAGAAGCCGGTCACCGTGGCCGGCGGCCAACTCCTTCACCACCATCGTCGCGCTCATCAGAGGATGAGCCTAACCACCGCGTCCATCGGGTTTGCCCACCCGGTGTGCCGGCCGGGTCGACACGAGGCAGACTCGCGGTCGTGGTGACCACTCTGGCGATCGACTGTGGCGGCGGCGGGATCAAGGCATCGGTCCTCGACGCCGCAGGAACGATCCGGGCCCACCCGATCCGGGTGCCCACCCCGTACCCGCTGCCCCCGGCGCTGTTCGTCCGGACCCTCGTGGAGCTGGGGGGTCGGCTGCCGGCGGCGGACCGGGTGACGGTGGGCCTGCCGGGCATGATCCGGCACGGGGTGGTGGTGGCCACCCCGCACTACGTGACCCGGTCCGGCCCCCGGTCCCGGGTCGACCCGACGCTGCTGGCCGAGTGGTCCGGGTACGACGCCCGGACCGCCCTGGAGGACGCCTTCGGGATGCCCGCCCTGGTCCTCAACGACGCCGAGGTGCACGGGGCCGGGGTGGTCGCCGGGGCGGGCTGCGAGCTGATGCTGACCCTCGGCACCGGGCTGGGCAGCGCGCTGTTCGACGGTGGTCGACTCGCCCCGCACCTGGAGCTGTCCCACGCCCCGGTCCGGTGGGGCACCACCTACGACACCTACGTGGGGGAGCCGGAACGTCGCCGACTCGGTGACGGATTCTGGTCCCGGCGGATCCGGCAGGTGGTGGAGGGGCTCCGGCCGGTGTTCCACTGGGACCGGCTCTACCTGGGCGGCGGGAACTCCCGGCTGATCCGACCCGAGCAACTGGCCCGGATGGGTGACGACGTGGTGGTGGTCCCCAACACCGCCGGCATCGTCGGCGGGGTCCGCGCCTGGGAGCTGGCCGACGACCGGTACGACCGGGCCTGAAACCGGCCGACGGCCGGTACGACCCCGCACCATGACCGGCCGGCCGCGAACTTCCTCCGGGGGAACACTCCCGGTCCGGGCGGTGTTGTGCCAGCGTCGGGTAAGTGTCGGGGCGACAGCAGGAGGTGGGTCGGATGGACTTTCTGGCCGAGTACCGGCGGGCGACCGTGTTCTTCGAGGCGGGCGACCCGACCAGCGCGGCCCGGTTGCTGGAGCCGATCATCGAGGCGGAGCCGGACAACTCCTCGGTACGCCAGCTGCTGGCGCGGGCGTACTTCCAGTCCGCGCAGCTCACCCGGGCCGAGCAGCAGCTGCGGGAGCTCGTCGACCGGGACCCGAGCGACCACTACGCCCACCACGTCCTCGGTCGGACGTTGGAGCGGATGAACCGGCCGGTGGAGGCCCTGCGGCACCTGCGCATCGCGGCGGCGATGCACGGGACGAACACCGACTACACCACCGCCCTGCGGCGGGTCGAGTCCCGGGTCGGGGGCTCGGCGGCCGGACCTACGATGAGACGTCAGGCGAGCTGAGCGGAGGGGTGGCCGGGCGGTGAAGCTGAAGCTGGACCTGCACGACATCTTCAACAAGGGCCACGACATCGACCGGGCACTGCGCGGGATCATGGACGAGGCGGTGGCGAAGAAGGCCACCCTTGTGGAGATCATCCCGGGGAAGGGTTCCGGTCAGCTGAAGAAGCGGGTGCTGCGGTTCCTGGACCAGAAGGACGTCAAGCAGCTCTACCACCGGGTGGAGAAGGACTCGAAGAACTTCGGCCGGCTCTTCGTGCACTTCCGCTGGAAATGACGAGTGGTCGAGGGCGTGTCCGACCGGCCGAAGCTCCTGTGAACGTAGCCGATATGCGATGCTCGGACGTCGGGCCAGCACGAGGAGTGAGCCATGATTGACAAGTTCACGGTTCCGCTGCTGACCCCGTACGAAGCTGCTACGCATCTGCAGATCCCTGAGCGCACCATGCACCGTTGGTTGCGCCAGGACGCTGGTGGGACGCCGCTCGTGCACAGCGTCAAGCCGGAGCGACGGGGCTGGCCGTCGGTGCCGTTCATCGCTCTGGTCGAGGCCTACGTGCTCCGCGCTCTCCGTGATCTCGGCCTGTCGTCGCAGAAGATCGGCGGTGCTGCTGCGGCTGTCAGGTCCCATTTCGGGACGGAGTACGGACTGGCGACCCGCAAGATCGCGACCGACGGCGTCGACGTGTTCGTGCACTACCTGGACAGTGACGAACTCGCCCGCGCATCGGACGGGCAGATGCCCATCCGGCAGATCGTCGAGAACTACCTGCAGTACATCACCTGGGACGACGACGGGTTTGCCAAGCGACTGACGCTGAGGCGCTACGATCCGGCGGTCGCCCAGGTGGTGATCGATCCGCGGTTCGCGTGGGGCGCCCCGATTGTCGAACCTGCCAAAGTCGCCGTCGACACGGTCCTCGGCATGTGGAGAGGCGGAGAGAGTCCCGATGTCGTCGCTGGCGAGTACGGACTGAGCGTTGAACAGGTCGAAGCGCTCATCCGAGTCGCTGCCTGAGTTCTTTGCCGATCGCTGTCTGGGAAAGCAGGCTCCGGCACTGCTCGTCGAACGGGGTTGGATTGTCCACGTCGTCAGCGAACATTTCCCTGACGACGCTCAGGCGGTTGGTGACCCCGAGTGGATCGAGTACGGGTTACGACGTGGGTGGTCGCTGCTCACGCAAGATGAACGTATCTCCACACAGCCCACCGTCAAGGCGATGCTGCGCCAGTACAGCGGCTGCATCCACTGTCTGGACAGTGCGAATCTGGCGATCCAAGCGCGGGTCGCTCGATTCGAAGCACAGCGTGGGGCGATCCATCAGAACGTGCGGGATCGGCGAGTGGGGTTCTTCGTCGTGCGTGAGCGCGGAGCGCCGCGACGCAAACGTTAGCCGTCATGGTCGCCGGACAAGCATCGGTCTCGGAGGCCCAACCGGGGAACCCGGATCATAGGTTCGCCGGTTGGGCCGCGAGTGAGGTCTACAGCTCGTAGGTGCGGGCGACGGCGAGCAGTTCCGAGCTGTGTGAGCCGACCACCCCGACGTCGGGCGGGCGGGGACGGAACCCGGGCAGCGCGTCGAGGCCGTCGCTGCCGTCCATCGCCCGCAGCCGTACCGGCCGGTCGGGTCGGACCGAGGCGGTCATGGTGATCTCCACGCCCTCCGGGGGTGGGGCGTGGAAGACGACGCCGAGGTCCCAGGAGTGTTCGGGTCGGCCGAGCGGCACCGGCCGTCCGGCGACCGTCATCGCGGAGACCCCCGCCGTGTCGAGGTCGACGTGCAGTGTGGTCAGCCGGACCGGCCGTTGCGGGGTGAGCCGCAGCCGCAGGGTCCGCTGGTTGCCGACAGTGGTGTCGGCCAGCACCTCCAGGGTCGGTGCGGGCAGGTCGGCGGCGGGTGCCGGTCCGGCCCGCAGTTCACGGGCCCCGATTCCGGGGAAGTCGTCGACGGATTCGACGGCGTCGACGTACCCGGCGGTCCACGGCTGCGGGTCGGCCTCCCGGGTGAGCCACCGGGCCTGCCCGGTTCCGGCGTCGAGGGCGTACATCAGGTGGGTGGGGGTCGGGTGGGCGGCGTCGAACCGGTCGACGGCCAGGCCGACCCCGGCGAACACCACCGCCGCCAGGGCCGCGGCGACGGCGGGTATCGCGCCGAGCCGACGGGCTCTCAGGGCGGCCATCCCCCGTTGCCCACCGGCGGTCGGGTGCAGCAGGTCGAGAACGGGCAGTACGGCCAGGCCGAGCAGCACCGTGACCAGTGCGGCGACGCCGCCCATCGCCATCCCCAGCGCCGGGAAGAGCAGGACCACAGTGGGGAGCAGGACCACCACCGCGACCGCCCCGGCGGTGGTGACCGCGACGACCGCCCCGGGCCCGTCGAGCCGGGCGCGCACTGCGACCAACCCCCCGAGCGCCCCGGCCAGGGCCGGGAGAGTGAACAGGTACGCCCCGCCGGGGACCAGTACGGCGAACACCACCCCGAGCAGGGCCAGCCAGGTCAACCCGCCGACGGCGAGGGCCGCCGGGCCGACCGGGCGGCGCAGCAGCGCGTACCAGGCGATGAGGATCGCGGCGGCGAGGGCCACCACGGCGAGCCGGTACCAGGTCGGACGGTACGGGTCGAGCAGTTCGGCGTAGCCGGGGCGGATCGTGGTGATGCCCAGCCAGAGCAGTTGCGCGGCCAGGGGGGCGGCCACCAGCGGCACCACCGTCACGGCGAACCCGGCGGCGAGTCGCCCGGCGTCGGCCCGTCCACGACGTCGGGTGGACCAGCCGAGTGCGCCCACCGCGACCAGGGCGAGCAGCGCCAGGGGCACTGTCAGCCAACCGGGGTAGCTGACGAGTCCACCCGGCACGGGGAAGTAGGTGGCGTCGTGGTCGGCGTCCAGGTCGGTCAGGTCGGTCCGGCCGAATTCCCGGGCCAGCCCGAGCACGTTGGCGCCGTGGTGTTGGAGGCTGCGCCGGTCCACCGACGCCGCAGTGTCCAACGGGGTGTGGTAGATCGCCCCACCGTCGATGTACGCCGAGTTCAGCCCCACGAAGTCCTGGTCGAGGAAGGCGGTGAAGTCGGTGTCGTTGGGCAGTGCCCGGTAGACCTCCACGGCGAAGGAGGTGCCGACCGGGTGGGGTGCCCCCCGGCCGAAGACGTCGACGAGCCTGGCGTTGTCCCGGGAGGTCTCGAACATGATGACCGGGCCGGTCGATCCGCGTGCCTCCAGGTTGACCACCACCCCGCCGTCGGCGGCGAGCGGGTGGTCGGCGGCGAAGGCGGAGGCACCGCAGAGGCATGCCTCCTCGGCGTCGGTGAGGACGAAGACGATGTCGTTGCGGGGCGGGGGTCCGGCGGTCAGGGCTCGGGCCGCCTCCAGGATGGCGGCGGTCCCGGCGGCGTCGTCGTTGCCGCCCGGGCTGGTCTGCACCGAGTCGTAGTGGGCGACCAGGAACACCCGCCCGGTGGAGTCGGTGCCGGGCAGGTGGGCGACGACGTTACGGACCCGGGCCAGGGTGGCCCCACCGGCTGCCCCACTGAGCTGCCCCGCCTCCTCCGCGACGGTGTCCTGGATCTCGGTGGTGAGCCCGAGTCCGCGCAGGGTGCCCGCGACGTGTTCGCGTACCAGGTCGTTGGCCGGGCTGCCGGCCGGGTGCGGCTGCGCCGCCACCACCTCGACGTGCCGGTACGCCCGTTCGGCGCTGAACTCGTCGGCGGGGGCGTCGGCCGGGCGGGCCGCCGGGGGACGCAGGTCGAGCAGGCTGCCGACGCCGACGGCGAGCAGGGCGACGACAGCCAGGAGGGCGGCGAGCGGTCGTCGGCGGGGCCGGGACAGGGCGCGGTCCTGCTGACGGGTGACGGGTACGCCCACGAAGGTCTCCTCTGGGGCGGGGGTGGGTCACCATCCTGCCCTCTCGTGGCCGGACACGCAGTCCCCCGAGCGCCGCACCCCGGTCGGATGCGGTGGACCGGTGCGACATACCCCGGTCGGATGCGGTGGACCGGTGCGACACACCCGTGATCGGGAGGAACCAGGCATGCGCTTTGCCTGATTACCGGTCGTCCGTAACGTTGTGTCGCAGAAGGCCGTGGACGGGGCGGGACTGCGGTGGGCGGTGCTCGAAGGGGCACCGCCGGTCCCGGCGTGGCCGTGGCGTGTGGGACCGTTGTCTAATACAGCATCGGCGAGGCACTCGGAAGGAGCCAGACATCACCAGCGATCTCCCGCGCCTCGCGGCGGTGACCCGGTCGCACCGGGTGGCCGACCGGGCCGGACCCGTCGTCGTGCCCGCCGCTCACCAGCAGGGTGGCTTCGGGCACCACCCCAACCTGCCCCCTGGCGAACGACTGCGGGTGCTGCTGGTCGAGGACGACGAGGGCGACGCCTTCCTCGTCGGCGAACTGCTCGCCGAGACGAACTCCATGATCGACCTTCTGGTCGCCACGAGTATCAGCGAGGCACGCCGCCGGGTGATGGGGGTCGACTGTGTCCTGCTCGACCTCGGCCTGCCCGACGCGCAGGGCATCGACGGGCTCCGCCAGGTGCTGGAGATGTCCAGCGGGGCCGCGGTCTGCGTCCTCACCGGCCGCTCCGACGAGCACCTGGGGATCGTCGCGGTCGCCGAGGGGGCGCAGGACTACCTGGTGAAGGGGCAGGTCGACGGGGTCCTGCTGACCCGGGCGCTGCGGTACGCGGTGGAGCGCAAACGGGCCGACGAGAACGCCCGCCGGTTGCGCGAGGTGGAGCTGCGCCAGGCCGAGTCGGCCCGACTGGAACGGGGTCTGCTGCCCCAGCCGCTGATGACCACCGACGAGATCGCCGTGCACACCTTCTACCGGCCGGGGCGGCACGCCGCGCTGATCGGTGGGGACTTCTACGACGTCGTGCAGACCCGGCCGGACCGGGTCGACCTGATCGTCGGGGACGTCTGTGGACACGGGGTGGACGAGGCGGCGCTCGGGGTCGAGCTGCGGGTCGCCTGGCGGGCCCTGATCCTGGCCGGGGTGCCCGACGACGAGGTGTTGCCGGCACTGGAACAGGTGCTGATGAGCGAACGACGGTTGCAGGAGATCTTCGCCACCGTCGCCACCACCCGACTCGACATCGACGCCAACCGGGCCACCGTCCGCCTGGCGGGTCACCCCCCGCCGCTGCTGCTCTCCGGCGGCAAGGTCGCCCCGGTACCGGCACCGGGTGGTCTGTTGCTCGGCGTACGACCCCGCCGACCCGTCGCCTTCGACCTGGAGTTCGAGACCGATGACTGGTCCCTGCTGATGTACACCGACGGCCTCATCGAGGGGCGGGTGGGCGCCGGTGACGAGCGTCTCGACGTGCCCGGCCTGGCCGGGCTGCTCGACGAGCCGGCCAGTCGTGACGTGCCACTGCCCGAGCTGCCTCCGTGGTTGGTGGGTCGGGCGGAGCAGATCAACGGGGGCCCGCTCGCCGACGACGTGGCGATGCTCCTGGTGAACCGAGGCGGTGGCCGGTGACCACGCAGACGGTGGAGGACCCCACCACCGATCCGACCCCCCGACGCGGCGGTTGGACGCTGCGCCGTCGGGTGGTGGCGATGCTCTCCGTGGTGGGCGTCCTGCTGGTCCTCCTGGCCGGGGCCGAGGCGGTGGTGGCCAGTCAGAACCGCCAGTTCACCAACGCGGCGCTGACCGAGACCGGCCCCCTGCGGGTGCAGGGGCAGGAGCTGCTCAGCGTCCTGCTCGACCAGGAGACCGGGGTCCGCGGGTACGCGGTCAGTGGTGACCGGGTCGACCTCCAGCCGTACGACCAGGGGCTCCGGCAGGAGCGTGAGGTCCTGGCCACGATGACCGAGCTGACCGACGACTACCCGGACATCTCCCAGGAGCTGCGGCTGGTCCAGGAGCGGGCCGAGCAGTGGCGGCGCACCGTCGCCGAGCCGGTGATCGCCGCCACCGGGGCCAACGGGCCGGCGGCCGGGCAGGCGCTCCTCACCGACGAGGCCCGGCAGCAGTTCGACGGGATCCGGGACGCCATAGAGGATCTCCAGGCCGAGATCCTCACCGCCCGGGAGCGGGTGGTGTCGGAGATCGAGCGGACCGGTGACCTGCTGGTCCTGCTGCTGGTCTTCGCGGGTGTGGTGGTCGCGGTGGCCGGGGCGCTGCTGCTGTTCTCGCTGGAGAAGATGGTGGTCCGCCCGCTGACGTCGTTGGCGTCGCAGGTGCGGGAGGTGGCCGACGGGGACTACCAGCACCGGATCGCCGGTTCCGGACCGCCGGAGTTCCTCGCCCTCGCCGAGGACGTCGACTCGATGCGGCAGAAGATCGCCCGGGACCTGGCCGAGGTCCGGGAGGCCCGGGAGCGGATCGAGTGGGTCAACAGCCAGTTGCAGAAGCAGGCAGAGGAGTTGGTCCGGTCCAACCGTGACCTGGAGCAGTTCGCGTACGTCGCCTCCCACGACCTCCAGGAGCCGCTGCGGAAGGTGGCCAGCTTCTGCCAGCTGCTCCAACGCCGGTACGCGGGCAAGCTCGACGAGCGGGCCGACCAGTACATCGCCTTCGCGGTGGACGGTGCCCAGCGGATGCAGCGCCTGATCAACGACCTGCTGGCCTTCTCCCGGATCGGTCGGCTGACCACCGGTTTCACCGACGTCGACATGAACAAGGTGATGGAGGACGTCGCCGGACAGACCGAGCCGGCCCGCCAGTACGTCGACGCCGAGTTGACCTGGTCTGGCCTGCCGGTGATCCGGGGTGAGGAACCGTTGTTGACCAACCTGCTGGTCAACCTGGTCAGCAACTCGGTGAAGTTCCGTCGCCCGGACGTGACGCCGAAGGTGCACGTCTCGGCGCGGCTGGTCGGTGACGAGTGGGAGATCAGCTGTCAGGACAACGGCATCGGGATCGAGCCGGAGTTCGCCGACAAGATCTTCGTCATCTTCCAACGGCTGCACTCCAAGGATGCCTACCCCGGCACGGGTATCGGGTTGGCTATCGTGAAGAAGATCGTGGAGTACCACGGGGGTCGGGTCTGGGTCGACACCGACACCGCGGAGGGGACGGCCATCAGGTTCACCCTCCCGGCGCGGGCCGAGGACGTCGAGGCCGCCGCCGGGACGGGCGGGGGTGACGGCGACTCGTCCGGGGCGGACGCGGCGTCGGTGGCCGGTGAACCTGTGGTGGACGACGCCCCGGCCGCCCCCGGCCCGGTCGGTGCCGGTTCCGGGGACGACGATGCGGGGCGGGACGGGCACGTCGTCCGGCAACCGCAGCCCAGGGACGCCACCGACCCGGCGGACACCCCGTCGGGTGGGGGTGGAGCGACAGGCACGAAGGAGACAGCGCGATGACCGCACCGGCGGACGGCAGGAGCCCGATCGAGGTGCTGCTGGTCGAGGACGATCCGGGTGACGTCCTGATGACCCAGGAGGCGTTCGAGGAGCACAAGCTCCGCAACCGGCTGACCGTCGTGTCGGACGGGGCCGAGGCCCTCGCCTACCTGCGCCAGGAGGGCCGGTACGCGGACGCCGTCTCCCCGGATCTGATCCTGCTCGACCTGAACCTGCCCCGCCGGGACGGCCGGGAGGTGCTGGAGGAGATCAAGAAGGACGAGCATCTCTGCCGGATCCCGGTGGTGGTCCTCACCACCTCCCAGGCCGACGAGGACATCCTGCGCAGCTACCAGCTGCACGCCAACGCGTACGTGACGAAGCCCGTCGACTTCGAGCGGTTCATCTCGGTGGTCCGTCAGATCGACGAGTTCTTCGTCAGCGTCGTCAAGTTGCCGCCCCGTGGCTGACCCGCTGCTCGACGACGTCGCGGCGCTGCTCCGGGAGACCGCCGCCGAGGTCGTCGTGCCGTTGTTCCGTCGGCTGGACGCCTCGGAGATCACCGAGAAGGCTCCCGGGGAGCTGGTGACCGTCGCCGACCAGCGAGCCGAGGAGATGATCTCCGCCGGGCTGCGCCGGTTGCGCCCCGGCTCGGTGGTGGTCGGCGAGGAGGCGTTCGCCGCCGATCCGACCCTGCTGCGGCACCTGCACGACACCGGGGACGTCTGGGTGGTCGACCCGGTCGACGGCACCGGCAACTTCGCCGCCGGGCGGCGTCCGTTCGCGTTGATGGTCGCCCTGCTGACCGACGGGGAGCCGGTCGCCTCCTGGGTGTTGGATCCCCTCGCCGACGACCTGGCGGTGGCCGGGGCGGGTGGGGGCACCCGGCTCAACGGTCGTCTGGTCGAACCGTCGACGCAGCCGGTCTCCCTCGACCGGCTGCGCGGACCGGCGATGACCCGGTTCCTTCCCCCCTCCACCCGGGCCCGGGTGGAGGCCGGGACCGCCGGGTTGGGGGAGTTGCTGCCGGGGCAGCACTGCGCCGGGCGGGAGTACCTCGACCTGTTGACCGGGGACCAACAGTTCGTGATCTTCTGGCGGACCCTGGCGTGGGACCACGCCCCGGGGGTGCTGCTGGTCCGGGAGGCGGGCGGGGTGGCCCGTCGTTTCGACGGTGCCGACTACCACCCGGCCCAGTCCGACAACGGCCTGCTCGTCGCCACCTCGGAACACGTCTGGTCAGTGGTCCACGAGGCCCTCCTCGGCCGGGAGTGACCCCGAAGGGGTTCGCTGAACGTGAATGAACGGGCGCGGTCTGTCGAGTTTTCCCCGCCTGGAGTCGCACCGGCCGGGTGGGCCGCGCCGGTTCCGGTATCGTGACCGACGGTCTCTGCCAGCCGGTGAGCCGGTCGGTGCCGTTGAGGGCCGCCACCGGCGGCCGACGGAGGGAAGCTTTTCGTGCCGAGGTCAATGTCAACCCGGCGGGGTGGTCACCTGTCGGGCCGCCACCCGCTGGTCGTTCTGCTCGCGGCCGTGACGCTGCTGCTCGGGGTCGGGGCGGTGCCCGCCCACGCGGCACCGGACGAGGGCGGGTCGAAGAAGCTGCGCGACGCACTGGAGTCCACCGCCAAGGGGCACATCGAGGCGAAGAACAAGCTGGAGGCCTCGAAGAAGCGTCAGAAGAAGCTCAGCGGTGAGCTCAAGACGATGGAAGACCGGCTGGACGGTCTCACCCAGCAGGTCAGCGAGGTGGCCGCCCACTCGTACCGGATGGGTCGACTGACCGCCCCGGCGATGCTGCTGGGCGCGGACACCCCCGACGCCTTCCTGGACCGGGTGGCCTCCCTGGACGTGATGGCCCAGCGGGACGGCAAGCGGATCCGCGACATGGTCGAAGCCCGGGACGAGGCGAACGAGGCCAAGCGCAAGCTCGACGCCGAGGTCCGCGAGCAGCAGAAGCAGGTCGCCGTGATGGCGAACAAGAAGAAGCAGGCCGAGCGGGCGCTCGCGGCGGTCAGCACCGGCAGCAGCGGCGGTTTCAGCGGCGGCAACTCCTCCTCGGCCCGCCCGGCACCGCGTAACTCCAACGGCTCCTGGCCCGGCGAGTCGTGCTCGGTGAACGACCCGACCCCGGCCAACGGCTGCATCACCCCCCGCACCCTGAACATGCTCCAGCAGACCCAGGCGGCCGGGTACAAGCGTTACGCCTCGTGCTTCCGCAGCGGCGGGTCGGGGGAGCACCCGAAGGGTCGGGCCTGCGACTTCTCGGCTGCCACCAACGGTTTCGAGGACCGCACCGCCACCGGCGGCGACAAGTCGTACGGGGACAGCCTCGCCGCCTGGCAGGTACGCAACGCCGACCGGCTCGGCATCCTCTACGTCATCTGGTACCGGCAGATCTGGCATCCGGGTACGGGGTGGCGGGCGTACAGCGGAAGCGGCAGTCCCGCCGCCGACCACACGAACCACGTTCACACCTCGATGTATTGACCCGGGCGGACAGGATGACTGCGTACCATCCCCACGATGAGTAGCTCGACGCCTGATGTGGCGGCCCCGGCCGCCGACGCGGATCCCCCACCGGTGCGTGCCCTGCCGAACGGGCTCGCCGCGTTCCTGGTCTTCTTCTCCAGCGGCGCCGTCCTGGTGTTGGAGACGGTGGCCCTGCGTCTGATCGGCCCGTACGTCGGGGTGACCCTCCAGGTCACCAGCGCGGTGATCGGTGTGGCCCTGGGGGCCATCGCGTACGGGGCGTGGGCTGGTGGATGGTTGGCCGACAGGTGGGATCCCCGACCCATGCTCGCCCCGGCGTTGCTGCTGTCCGGGATCGCCACGGCGGTCACCCTCCCGATGGTCAGGTACGCCGGTGAGGTGCTGCGGGGCAGCGCCGTCAGTGCCGTGCTGCTGTTGACGGCGCTGGCCGTGTTCGTCCCGGCGATGCTGCTCTCGGCGGTCACCCCGCTGGTGGTGAAGCTCCAGCTGGCCGACCTGCGCCGGACCGGGCAGGTGGTGGGGAAGCTCTCCGGGATCGGCACCCTGGGCGGCATCACCGCCACCCTGGCCACCGGGTTCGTGTTGGTGGCGGCGCTGACCAGCACCGCCATCGTGCTCGCCACTGCGATCGCCCTGGGCGTGGTCGGGATCGGCCTGTGGTTCTACTTTCGCCGTCAGGACGGGGCGGGCAAGCTGCCGGGGGCGTCGAAGCTGCGGGCCGGACTGGCGGTGGCGGGGCTCGTCGGGGCGGGGTTGACCACCGTCGCCCCGAACCCGTGCGACATCGAGACGGCGTACCACTGCGCGAGCGTGGACCCGGATCCGGCCCGCCCGGACGGTAGGTCGCTGGTGCTCAACTCGGCCCAGCACTCGTACGTCGACCTGGCCGACCCGACGCACCTGGAGTTCGCGTACACCCAGTGGTTCGGTGGGGTGTCGGACGTGGCCGCCCCGCCGGGGGCGCGGGTGGACGCCCTGCACATCGGTGGTGGCGGCTTCACCATGCCCCGCTACCTGGCGGCCACCCGGCCGGGCTCCGACAACGTGGTGTTCGAGATCGACGGCGGGCTCGTCGACCTGAGCCGGGAGAAGCTGGGCCTGACCACCGGCCCGCAGCTGCGGGCGGAGGTCGGCGACGCGCGGATGCTGCTGGTCGAGGAGCCGTCGGCGAGCCGGGACCTGATCGTCGGGGACGCCTTCGGGCACCTGGTGGTGCCCTGGCACCTGGCCACCCGGGAGATGGCGGCCGAGGTCGGTCGGGTCCTGCGTCCCGGGGGCGTCTACATGCAGAACGTCATCGACTACGGGCAGCTGCGTTTCATCCGCAGCGAGGCGGCGACGGTGGGAGCGGAGTTCGAGAACGTCGCCCTCGTCGCCCCGCCGGCCGCGCTGAGCGGGGACCGCAACGGCAGCAACTTCGTCATCGTCGCCTCCGACGCCCCGCTGCCGTTGGAGGCGTTGCGGGCCCGGCTGGACCAGCTTCCCGAGCCGGTACGGGTGCTCGCCGGTGCCGAGTTCGACGAGTTCGTCGGCGGGGCCCTGGTGTTGACCGACGACTTCGCCCCGGTGGACCAACTCCTCGGTGCCGCCTGATCGGGTGAAACCCGAGCCCGACCCGGCTCGAAAAGGTGTATGCAGGCCGGGTCGGGCAACACCTCCGACCATGGATGGAGTCGTCCGTAACGGCGCACGGCTGCTCGGTGGACGGTACCGACTGATCGAGGAACTCGGCTCCGGCGGAATGTCGGTGGTCTGGCGGGGCTACGACGAGGTGCTCGGTCGGCAGGTGGCGGTGAAGGTCCTCGCCACCGGGCTGGCCGCCGACCGGACCTTCCGGCGACGCCTGCGGATCGAGGCCCAGGCCGCAGCCCGGCTGTGCCATCCCCACATCACCGGCGTGTACGACTACGGCGAGTCCGACCAGGGCGGGCTCGCCGTCCCGTACGTGGTGATGGAGCTGGTGGACGGCGGGTCGCTGCACGCCCGGCTCGGCCGGGACGAGCGGCTGCCCTGGCGGGAGGCGGTGACGGTGGCCGCCGAGACGGCCTCGGCGCTGGCCACCGCGCACGCCCGGGGGGTGGTGCACCGGGACGTCACCCCGGGCAACGTGATGTTGACCGGGGCCGGGGTGAAGGTGGTGGACTTCGGCATCTCGGCGCTGGTCGGGGCGAAGGAGATGGGGGCCGACGGGGCGCTGCTGGGCACCCCGGCGTACCTGGCCCCGGAGCGGTTGGACGAGGGCCGGGTCTCACCGGCCGTCGACGTGTACGCGGTCGGCCTGCTGCTCTACCGGATGCTCACCGGTCGGCTGCCCTGGGACGCCAGTGGCACCACCGAACTGTTGCAGGCGCACCTGTTCCAGGACCCCGAGCCGATGCCCCCGGTGGTCGACCTGCCGACGCCCGTACGGGATCTGGTGCACAGCTGCCTGGCGAAGCGTCCGCAGGAGCGGCCGGGCAGCGCCGAGCTGGCCCGTACCCTCGCCGGGGCGGTGGGACTGCCGGTGGTGGTGCCGTTGCCGCCCACCCTGCCCCTGGATCCGGCGGTCCTGGCCAATGCGGGGACCACGATCCTGCCCCCGTCCTCGTCGACGGAAACGATGTCGACGGGCACGATGTCGACGGGCACGATGTCGACGGGCGCGACGTCGCCGGGTCGACCCCGACGGTTCTCGGCCCGACGCCGCCGGGTCGAGATGGGGGTGGCGGCAGTCGGGGTGGTGGCGGTGACCGCCGGGCTGTGGGGGTTGGCCGGACGGACTCCGGCCAGCGGCGACCAGGAACCGCCGACACAGGCCCGATTGGGGATCGAACCGCAGGTCAGCTGCGCTGTGGCGTACACCTTGAAGTCGGACGACGGGCGGAACTTCGCCGCGGACCTCACCGTGACGAACACCGGGCGGCGGGAGCTGCTGGACTGGACCGTCCGGTTCGCGTTCCCCGCCGCGCAGACCCTGACCAAACCCACCCCGACGGTACGCCAGCAGGGCAGCGACGTGGTCGTCCGGCCGACAGTGGGGCGTCCGCAGATCGCCCCGGGCGCCTCGGAGAAGGTGGCCCTGACCGGGAGGTACTCCGGGGTGAACCCGCTGCCTGTGGAGTTCCGGGTCGGCGAGACGAGGTGCGGCGTCCAGGTCGTCGCGGTGACCGCCCCCAAACCCAAGCCCGCGAAGCCGTCGAAGGTGGCCAAGCCGTCGAAGGTGGCCAAGCCGTCGAAGGTGGCCAAGCCGTCGAAGGTGGCCAAGCCCGCGAAGGTGACCCCCAAACCGTCGAAGGCGACCGCGAAGCCTTCGACGGCGGCCAAGCCCTCGAAGGTGCCCGCGAAGCCGTCGACAGCTGCCAGGTCTTCGACGTCGACACCCGAGTGACCTCGGAGCGAACGGCCATCAGGGGGTCAGGCGAGGTTGGCGAACTGCTGGACCTGGGCGATGCTGCCCTCCACCACCAGGATGCTGCCGGGGGCGAGGACGGTCTCCGGGGAGGCGTACCGGAACGTCTCCCCGGGGAGTTTCGCGCCGACGACCATCACGCCGTACCTGTCGACGGGGGTCACCTCACGCAGTGAGCGACCCTGCAACGATTCGGGGGTACGCACCTTGGCGATCGCGAAATCGTCGTCGAACTCGATGAAGTCGAGCAGTCGGCTGATGATCAGATGGGCGACCCGCTCGCCGGTCTCCGCCTCGGGGAAGACGACGTGCCGGGCACCGACCCGCTCCAGGATCTTGGCGTGCTGTTCGGAGGTGGCCCGCGCCCAGACCTCGGTCACGCCCAGCTCGACGAGGGCCAGGACGGTGAGGACGCTGGCTTCGACGGAGGCCCCGATGGCGACCACCACCCGTTCGTAGCCGGTCAGGTCGAGTTGGCGCAGCGCCCCCTCCTCGGTGGCGTCGGCCTGCACGACCCGGTCCAGATACGCCGACCACTTCTGCACCCGCTCGGAGTCGTGGTCGATGGCCAAAACCTCGTGGCCGAGTTGGCTCAGCGAGCTGGCGAGGTGGCAGCCGAACCGACCGAGTCCGATCACCGCCACCGCCCCCGTCCGGTGTCTTCTAGCTGACAATGGGTTGCTCCTCTGGGTAGCGGTAGAGCCGACGTCTGGTGTTCAGGGCGATCGCCGATCCGAGGGTGAGGGGACCGACCCGGCCGATGTACATCAGGGCGGCGAGGAGGTACTCGCCGGGGGCGCTGAGGCGTTCGGCGAGCCCGACGCTGAGTCCGGTGGTGCTGAACGCGCTGACCACCTCGAACAGGACCCGGTAGTCGCGGACGTCGTCGGCCGCCCCGATCAGGACCGTGGTGCCGGCGACGACGAGGGCGACGCTGAGCAGCGAGACTGTCAACGCCTGTCGTTGGGTGGAGCTGGCTACCCGTCGGTCGCCGACAGTGACGTCCGGTTCGCCGCGCAGTTCCGCCCAGATGACGAAGCCGAGGAGGAAGAAGGTGGCGACCTTGATGCCACCGGCGGTGCTGGCGCTGCCACCGCCGATGAACATCAGCGACACCAGCAGGGGGTAGCTCTCCTCGTCGAGGGCGCTGGTGTCGATGAACTGGAATCCTCCGGTCCGCAGGACCGCGTTCTGGGTGCCGACGGCGAGGACCTTGCCGAACCACCCGTACGACCCGATGGTGCGGGGGTTGGCCCATTCGGTGGCGAGCAGGGCGACGAAGCCGACCACCAACAGGACCAGGCTGCCCCAGATTGTCAGTTTGGTGGCCACCCCCCACCGGCCGGGGTGCCGCCAGGTGCGGGTGGCGTCGAGGATGGCCGGGAAGCCGAGCCCGCCGACGATCGTTCCGACGGCCAGCGGAACGCCGACCCAGGCGTCCCTGGCGAACCGGATCAGGCTGTCCGGGTAGAGCGAGAATCCCCCGTTGTTGAACGCCTGGACGGCGTGGAACAGGCCGTACCAGAGGGCCCGACCGGGTGGGTAGTCGTAGCCGAGCCAGAGCCGCCCGGCGAAGACCGCCGTGATCACCACCTCGGTGACCAGGGAGATCACCGCGATCCGCAGGAGGAGGCCCCTGACGTTGCCGATGCCGAACTCGGCGGTTTCGGCCTGGACGAGGAGCCGGTTGCGCAGGCCGAGCTGGCGGGCCACCACCAGGATCACCAGCGCCGCACCGGTGAGGATGCCGAGCCCGCCGAGCTGGGTGAGGACGGTGATCAGGACCAGCCCGTACGTGGACCAGTAGTCGTGGGTGTCGACCACTGACATGCCGGTCACCGAGACGGTGGAGGTGGCGGTGAACAGGGCGGTGCTGAACGGAGCCTGGTGCCGTCCGCTGGTGGCCTGGGGCAGCATCAGCAGGCCGGTGCCGAGCAGGATCGCCGCGAGGAATCCCACCGGCACCAGCCGTACCGGATGCTTCAGGAACCGGCGCACCTGACCAGCTTGGCGACTACGGGCCGGTCACGGTGGCCATTCGCGTTTACCGCGACGTACGCCTTCCGGCCGTCGGTCACCTGTGGGATCGGGCCTGTCGGCGGTCGCCTCGGGATTCCGCCAGTCCTGAGGGGCGACTGCTCCGGCTGCCGCCGTGACTGTTGTGGGGACGATGGCGGGACCTGCTGCCTCCGGGTGACACGAGGTGGGCGACCGCTGCGGCGTTCTGCTCGCGGGTGCTGTACATCCCGGTCCGCCGCAGGACAGTCGGCAGGAGCCCCCTGGACTCGATGTGGGTGACGAGGTTGGCCGCGTAGGGGGCGAGTTCCTGCCGTGCCTCGGCCAGGTCGGCCACCAGGTCCTCCCGGAGTGGCTGCGCGGCCTCGTACGCGGCCCGGATCTGCTCGGGGGTGGCGGAGGCGGGGAGGCCCGCTGTTGTTCGCCTGTCGAACTCGGCCAGTTCCCGTGTGTGGTACGTGACGTCGTTGCTGGCTGCCCGGACGTCCTCACGTGGGTTGGCCGCGTCGAAGGCAGCACGTTCGTCCCGGGGCAGGGCCTGCCGGACGGCGTCGAACCCCTGGTCGGCGATCAGTTGGTGGACAGTCGCCGGCGGGAGTGAATCCTCGTGGATCGGAAAGTCGGCGGCTTGTGGGTGGTTGAAGAAACTCATGGCAGACCTCTCGTCGGTGAAAATCTTTTTCACCGACGGGACGTACGCCGAACCCGTTCAACGTTTGTGCTTCAGGTAACACCTTTCCGCGTCCGCCCCCACGGCGGATTCCGGTCGTCGACTGTTCACCACGTGGTGCTCTACCTCCGGGGTGCCGGTGACGAGGGCCGGTTCTGCGGGGTGTGCCCGGGGGGCGGTGCCGAACTGCTGCTGGGTGCCGACCGTCCGTCCCGGTTCTGAAAGAAGTCGCGAGACTGTTGGAGGACGGCGCTGAGGGTGGGTTCCGGCGACGGGCTGGCCGAGCGCTCGAAGTTGTTGGCGGCGGTACGGTCGAAGTTCTGCTGGGTGAGAGCGAGGCCCGCGTTGGGGTTGGACATGCGGTCGTGGTAGCCGTGCTGGATGTTGAAGACGCTGTCGGCGTGCGGGTGGGAGGACATCGTCCGGCGGAACTCGGTCGCCGCCGCCGTGTCCAGCGTGACCTGCCGGGGCGGATTGTCGCGGAGCCACGCCTGCGGCGAGTGGTTCTGCGCGGCGATCTGCTTGTAGTCCCGACCGTCCGCCCGGGTGGTGGACTCGTAGTCGAAGGCACGCATCTGGGCGACCGAGTAGTTGGTGACGCTGGTCACCGTCGGCTCTCTGGTCCAGGCGTCGACAACAACGGACTCCGGGTTGAACGGTGGGCCGATGACCGGGGCGACGTGGTTGAAGCCCTCGACCTCCTCGCCGTTCCTGCCCTTCGCGACCGCGAAGTCCATCACGGTGATCTGGTCACCGATTTCCCGTCGCGGGTTGTGCAGGTGCACGTGGGCCAGGGTGACGACCTCTGCCGAGAAGTTCCCGCACTTGCCCTCGCCGATGCCACGAGCCAGGTTTGCTGCCTGGCCGTACATCGTGTGGAAGTCGGACTCCTGGAGTGCGTCCTCGGCGTCCAGGATCCTCTCCGCGTTCTCGGTGCTGTTGCCGCCGGTGCCGACAAACCGGTCCACCTGGTTCGCCGGGGTGAAAGCGTTCCGAGCCTCCGCAACGGCTATGCGGCCGAACTCCATCCGGGCGTCCCGCAGGTCGTTCTCCATCGCGTGTACCACAGAAAACACACCGACAGCCCGTTCCAGCCGCTGGTGTCCGGCAGCGTCGATCAGATGGGGGTTCTGCCGGGCGTGGTCACGGGCGGATGCGAGGAACTGCCGGAGTGGGTTGTCGACCTCGGCGCGAAGGTTCCGTTGGTAACCCTCGAATCTCTGGGATTCGGGAGAGTCGTACGCGGGACCTTCCCACAGGGGCCTGCTCCGCATCTCGGAGACGAATCTGTATCTCTCGAACACCTGCTCGTAGCGCTGCTGGATGTCCTGGTCGGGATACAGCCCCGCCAGGGTCGTCGGAAGTTCCTGGAGGTCCTGCATCAACTGGGACCGACGACCATCCAGGAGTTGCTGAACGTAGGCGATGTCGTTCATCGGAATTCTTGGCAACTTTTCCCCTCAGATATGTACGTTCGCGGTCTGCCGAGGACCTACCGGGGCATTCATGCTCATGCTAGCCGAGCAACGCGTACGATGTTCACTCGACGACTCGTCGGTGGACGACCCGGTCGGCAGGGCCTGCTGCCGGTGGGTAGGCTGTCTTGCCCGTTGGTAGCTTGACAGCTAGGAGTGGACGAGCCGATGCCAGACCTTCCGGGGCCAGACCAAATGGGACTTACCCCCGATGAGCAGTGGTTCGTGGGGGAGTCCGTCAAGAAGTCGTCGGATGCGTACTTGAATCAAACTCTCAGGATGAGTGAGGCGTCCCAGCGCGGGGACGTCGCCCAGCATCAGAAGGAGTTCGAGGCGGGGAACGCGAAGACACGGCAGTTGTGGCAGCAGTACCAGTACGAACTGCGGGCGGCAGTCGCCATGACGTCGAATGGGCGTCTGTTTCTCCAGGAGTTCGACCGACGAAACGGGGTCGACCAGGGCGCTGGTGTCGCCGCTGCCGCCGGGTTGACCTTCGGTGATCCGGCTTTGCACGGCGGCCGGGGCCAGCGTGCCGATCACCCCGGACACCCGCCGGCACGTCAGTGGAAGCCGCCCGCCGGTGGGCCGGACCCGAGCTGCCGCCTCATGTGAGGAGGCAGCCACCTTCGTCCGTTGACGCGATCGTACCGATGCGATCGCCGAGGGCGTGCGCTGCCGGTGCATGCTCCTCGCCCGACGGCCTGGTCGGATTCGCCGCCGGCTCCTAGTTGAGGGCCCGTGGCCGTTTGGCGTCGGGGCTGCTGTGGTCCGAGGGCGGGCGCTTGGGGGTCGCCCCGCTTGCGGGGCCGGGAGCGGTGCCCGGCAGTCGGAGCTGCGCGGCGTTCACCGAAAGAGGCGCTCCGGGCCGGTCGGCACCTGCACCCTCGTGGGGGAGATGCTGCTGAAGGGCGTGAACTGCCTTGTAGTAGAGGGTGGATTCCCTGAGGCCGACGTCCTCCAGGAGCTTGCACACGCCCCTGTACGTGTTGATTCCCTGGCTTCTCGACATCGCATCCAGTCGGTCCAATGGTTTGTGGTCGTGGTTGGCCTCTTCGTCGATGATCATCCGTAGGTCGTTCAGTTTATCTGGGTTTATCTTGCTGATCGCCTCCCCCCAGGTTGTCTGACTCTCCAGTCTCCTGGCTTGGTGCGGTAGCTCTGGTTCACTACGCTGCCATACCCCGAGGGCGCGGTGCATCGCGGTGAGGTGACCACGCGCGCTTCCGAATCTTCCCAGAATCTCTTTCTTGGTGTTTTGTAGATCAAGGTCGAACAAGCCCGGTCCGGGTGCCTCTTGGATTCCCCGCATCAGGTCGACTACCTTGCGGATCTCGGCTATCACAGTCTGGGCACCAGAGTTGGTAATTGCTGGTGCAGTGGCCAGCCGCCCGGTGGCATCCGCCGCGCGGAGAAGCTCCTCTTGGTGCTCCCGAGGGCCCCTCAATCGCCTTTCAGTGAGCGCTAGGTAGTTTCGGGCCAAGCCCAGTCGTTGGCTCGAAAAAACCATGTCGGATGAAAATTCCTTCAATTCTTGCCCAATTATCGGGAACGCTTCTGCAATGCTTCCCGGATCGGACGCACTGGACAGACTTTCCTGAACGGAAGCCATTCTCCTGATGGCGGTTTCGATCTGCTGGCGGGCTTCCGTGGCGAAAGTCAGCGCCCGCTCTATGACAGTCGATGCCGGAGTGATTTCGTGCCACAGTTCAATGGTGGCCCGCTGGCGGGACATCTCTGGGTTCTGCGTGCTTCGGACGGTGTTCCCGTCCTCGTCGGTGCGGCTCCAGACGTCCGGAGCGGTTTGCTCCCATTGCGTGGTTCGGTTACCGGAATCCACTGGATCCGCCTCTCGTTTTCTTCTGATCGGTTGCCGGGTGGGCAGCAGCAAAGGCCCGGTAGGTCGGTGCGGCGCTGCTCTGCGTCGGGGTCTGCATCGGGCTCGTCGGCGTTCGCGTGTACGCCGCATTTCGAGCCAGCCAGAGGTCGCTGAAAACGGTCAGTTTCTCGTTGGCCTCCTCCTGCCGCTCCCTCAAACTCCCGATCGCATCCAGTCTCGCGCTGAAACGTCGGTGTGCGCTGCCCGCAGCGTGCACCGGGCTACCGCGTACAGCTGTCCTGTGCAGTTCGGCGGACCTGTTCCAGAGACCAGCGATTCTCAGGTCGTCGGGGGATTCCTGTGGTCCATCAGACGGCTGGGCGGTTTTCGACGGCTGGGCGCGGAGGATGTCGCGTGTCGTCGCCGCCAGGTCACGAATCAGGGCCACCTGCTCGTTTGCGTACTTCGTCAACTCGTTGCCGCTGACCTCGTCGGTGGCGGCGATGGTGCGTACCGTCTCCCACATCAGGGCCTGGGCCTTGTACTGGGCGTCGAGCGCGGCCCGCAGGGGCTCCTCGGCCGCGCGGCGGTGCTCAACGGCCACATCGATCTGATGTTCACTGATCGTGCCGTGCAGCAGCGGACTCAGCTGCTCGATGGTGGTGGTGACGGGCTTCGCCGCCCTCTCGCAATGGAGCAGGACGGACTGTTGGTGCTGCTTCGCAGCGAGGGTCAGGGTCTCGAACCTCGCCCCGAGGTCTGCAACCTCGGTGTCGGTCGTGAGTGCGTGGGGAGCGGTCGGCTGACGGGCCTGCTCCGAACCGGTGAGTCCTTCTTCCAGTCGGCTCAGGAAGTCGTCGAGGGACTGAGAATCGGGTGGCATCGTCGGGTTCCTCCGCCGAGGTGCGTGTCGTCGTCGGGCTGCTTGGCCTCTACCGACGACGGACGCGGCGGTCCCCCGGTTCGACCGCAGGTCAGGTGATCCCCACCTCACCCCGCCGCCCCGAGCGCCCCGCCACCCGGATGCAAGGAAGGGCCCCTTGTTATCGCTTTCGGTATAGGAAGGGACCCTTCCTAACGGAGCGATCCCGGGCACGCCTCGCCCGCTGACCTCCGAGCCCACGCCGCCCGCGTTGATCAAGGGGTTTGCGTCAGGTTTCGCCACCCACGATGACGCAAACCCCTTGATCACCGGGGCGCAGGGGCGGGGTTCAGGGGCGGCCGGGGTTCAGGGGCGGGGTTCAGGGTCGGGGTGAGGGGGCGGGCCGGGGCGGGGTGAGGGGGCGGGGTTGGCGCAGGGGCTCAGGAACAGGGGGCAGCGCTGGGGTCAGCCCGGCTGTTCTGGCCGTTCGGCGACGTAGGTACCCCGTCCCTGGTAGCCGATGATGAGGTTTCGGTCGTGCAGGATGGCGAGCGCGCGATACACGGTGTTGTTGCTGACCTCGTATTGGGCGGCAAGTTGGCTGGTCGACGGCAACTTGTCGCCGGGCTTGAGTTCGCCGCTACTGATCTTGGCGACGATCTCGTCGACGATGCGACGGAATGATGGCTGTGCTGTGGGCATGGTGAGGACTCCGGTTGGTTCGGCACCACCGATCATGCCCGACCTGCTACAGCAACTGCAATAAGTAGACGCGCGGATACGCAGGGCTAGACTAGGGTTAGTAAGTCGAGTAAGTTGCTGGTGTCCACTCCGGTTGGTTCGGCAAGCCTGTGGAGTGTGGACACCAAGGTTGGCTGCGGGGCCGTACCGCCGATTGAGGCTGCGGTCCCGGGGCCGGCGGCCCGGTCCGTCCCTCGTCGCGGACCGGGCCGCCATCCAGCATCGGCTCCGAGCTTCTGTCCAGGAAGGCGACGTCATGCGTACCCTGTTCTCCCGGTTCCGGCGGGCGCTCCGGCGGCCCGAACCGGTCCCCCCGCCCGTGGTGACCCGGCCACCGGGTTCGGGTTGGTACCGCGCGGCCTCCTGCCGCCGCCTCACCCCCGCCCAGATCCGACACCGGCAGTTCCGCACCGTCCGACGCGGCCTCGACCCCATCGAGGTGTACGCCCACCTGCATCGGATCGCCGGGGAACTCGCCCAGATCCGGCAGGATCTTGGCACCGCCACCGAGGAGAACACCCGGATCAAACTGGCCCTGCGCACCTGGCAGTCCCAGTTCACCCCGGGGGGTCGCTGGTGAACGTGCCACGGTTCGTGGTGCACCTGCCGGTGGCCGCCGAGGATCTCGACACCGCCCGCCGGTACGCCCGGGTCATCGGCCGGGCCGTCAGCTTCCTCGGTAACGTCGACCGGGCCGAGACGACGGTGTCCTACGAGGACGCGCAGGGCGTACACCATCGGGTCTTCTGTGATCGTCTCCTGGGCAGTGGTCGGCGCTGCCCCCGCAACGCCGACCACCACGGCGACTGCTGACCCGATCTACCTCTGCTGGGACGGCTGCCGACTCGGCTTGTGGAACTGATTGCCGGCGACCGGAATGACCGGGCTGGTGGCGGTTTCGGGCGGGGGTGGCGTGCCCTGCCGCGACCCCGGATGCCCCGGCCCCTGCATGGTCGCCACCGCATAGGTGTAATCCGCCTTACTGGTGGTGCGCGCGTGCGGGGGCAGCGGCGGACTTCCGCTGGGAAGCGGCTGCGGAGCGAGGGCTTCGTCTGCCGTGATCGCGTGCGGGGCCAGTGGCAACTCCGGCTCGACCCGCAGCTTGCCGGTGAACGTTCCCAGGGAGGTGTTGAGGTCTTTCTGGAATGCGGCCATCTTGTTGACGCCTGTTCGGCAGTTCGTCTGGAGCTCCGCCAGCTTCGGCAGTATGGCTGTTTCCCCCCGGCTGGACAGGGCAGTCCTGACGTCGATCTGCTTGTCCGCCTGGTGTAGGAGTCGTGTCAGCGCTTTCTCCTGTTCCTTTTCCAGATTCTCGATTGCAAGCGATCTGCGGATGTCGATTCCGCGTTGTGCCTTGGCGGCTTCAGTCAGCTGCCTCATGGCCTGTTCCTGCATGGTGGCTGCCGACGACATCTGTTTCAGGGCGTCCTGTTGGTAGTTGAGTGGCGTCCTCCTCTCGAATCTTTCGTTGGGTATCGGGCCGGTCTTCCCGGCCAATTCGTTGAGGCGTCCCGATGCGCGCTCCTCGAACTTCTCGGCGACTTCGAGGTAGGTGAGGGCCTGCTCCTGGCTGTTGTAGGCCATGTCCAACTGCAAGGCCGTTATGGATTCCGAAGTGGTGACGCTGTCACTTGAGCCCAGAAATCTATTCGAACTGGCCCTCTGGTCCCATCGGTCCTGCAGGCTCTTCCACGCGTCTGCTAAAGGATGTCTCGTAACTCGGTGATGGCGTTGCCGGTCAACGGTGTTGGTGTCACCCGGTCAGGATGATGTTGTGGAGGTGGGCGATGCCGGATGCGGTGTCGGCCAGTGTGCTGGCGGCGCGTCGGTAGTCGCGGAGGATCTTGTAGGTCTTCATGCGGGCGAGGGCGTGTTCGACCTGGGC